>DBIS01000317.1 GCA_002296975.1 Deltaproteobacteria bacterium UBA796
CTCAGGCCGTGCGCGAAGTCTGGGTGCCGAGGTTGACCCCAGAGCGGGATCTCAAGAAGCTCACCCTCTCCCACACGGTGTTGTTCTCGTATCTCAAGCTCCCGTTTCAGATGGAGAGCGGTCAGCCGTATGCGGTGAGAGATGCAATGGGCAACCAGACCGACTTCAACTTTGACGAGGACGAGACCATCTCATGGGCCATCAAGGTCAACCAAGAAGGGCAGCTCGCGGATGCGCCGGCCAAATACGCTTATCTGGGCGCCTGGGCGAGCCACGAAGGCAATGTGGATCTCAGCCGTTTTGAGGGCGAGGCTTTTGAGGTCATCGATGTGGCCTCCGGTGACGTCGCGTTTGTGGGGACCATCGAATTTCGAGCCGATGATGCGGCACTCTCTGGCGAGCAAGTCCATCAGATGGACTATTCAGCACTGAGTACGCCGGGCGCGTACTATCTGCGCATTCCGGGGCTGGGCCGTTCTTGGGACTTTGAGCTTGGCCAAGATCCGCTTGGTCGCTCATTCTATACCCACGCCCGAGGCCTGTACCACAACCGCTGTGGCACCGACATCTCTGAGCCATTCACCGCTTGGGAGCGCGGAGACATCCACCAGACCTATCAAGGTGGCTTTCCTCCCGATGCGGACGACTACGCAGATCACGCCGCGGAGGGGTGGGGGTTTCAGGACAGCACAGGTGCTTTTGTCGGCTACAGCGCCTTTGGGGCCGTCGCCGCTACCGCCACCACAGAGCGGCTCGACCACGTGCGCGGCGGATGGCATGATGCAGGCGATTATGACCGCCGGCCGTATCATTTTCGGGGCGTTCAAGATCTGCTCATGAGCTACTTTATGTTCCCCGAGAACTTCACCGACGGGCAACTCAATCTGCCGGAGAGCGGTAACGGAGTCCCCGATATTCTCGATGAAGCCCGCTGGGGCGTCGAGGTCTGGCGGCAGGCTCAGAAACCCAGCGGGGCGGTCGGTACATGGATCGAAGCGACCTCCCACCCCCAGGAGAATGACCCCGGTGCGGACGAGCAGCCCTATTACCTCTCGCTGGGCACCCGAAATTCCTCACTCGAGTACGCCCGATACGCAGCCATGCTCGGTCGCGCGTTGACGATGGCGGGGGCCGCCGAAGAGGGGGCTGTGTTTATTGAGAGTGCCACCGCTGCGTATGTCTTTGGGACGAACCCGGCGGTTCGGGTCTCGACCAGCTGGATGACCGAGGCTGGCACCCACACCTGGACCGAAGCACCGGAGCCCGATGCCGAGCGAAGAGTCTGGGCGCTCATCGAGCTCTGGCTGGCCACAGGGGACCCCATGTTCATGTCTGAGCTTGAGACCCCATCCATGGACGAGGCCTTCTTCGACAGCGTGGGCCAGCTGTGGTGGCAGAACAAGATCTACAAGGCTGTGGATGTGGCCTTGTCCACCGCGAGCTTTCCGGAAGGGTGGACCGAAGCCGCACAAGCCAACATCATCGGGCGCGCCGATGGTTGGCGAGATGCGACCGGGACCCACGCTTACCGACGGGTCTGGTACGCTGCTGATCACGGATATTTTAACCTAAGCGGCTGGGGCAATAACCTCTACATGCCACTGCGCGCTCTGGTTGCAGCTTGGCGGCTGACCGGCGATGCATCCTATCGGGAGGCAGCGCTCTTGGGGTTGGACTACCATATGGGTGCCAACCCACAGGGCCGTGTTCACACCACAGGGCTGGGTAAGCACAGCACAACCGTGGCCCTCCATCTGCCATCCTGGGCTGATGCTATCGATGAGATCTCCCCTGGGATCACCCTGTACGGGCCCTCTCCCGGTGTCCCTTGGAGTGCACGCCACTTTGTCTATGGTTTGTCTGTGGACGCACGATCCGACCCGTTCTTTGAAGGGGCAGATCAGCCCCTTATGCCGCCACCGTGGAACAACGAGGTGCTGGACATCGAAGCGGTCGGAGACGCACTCTATGAGTTGGTGCCAGGCTGGCGCCGCTTTGTTCCACTGGAGTCACGCAATGTGTCGTTGATGGAATTCACCGTGTGGGAGACCATCGCACCGGCGGCAGGCGTCACGGGTTGTTTAATGGGCGAAGGCTGGGTACCCGATGCGACCCTGATCGACCGAACACCCAAGAGCGCCTCTTCGCTTCAATCATCGCTGTGGGTCATGCCTTGACCCAGTACACGACTGATCGGTGTCAGAGCTGGACACCGCGCTAGGTTCGACATCGATTTGTCTATAAAGGCAGGGAATCTTTGCTGGCCAGGGCACGGGTTTGGATACCGCTTCGGGCACAGGAGCGGAGACCGGTCAAGATACTGAATCGGATTCTGATCCCGGCACCCCCGATCCGTTGCTGTGTTTGCTCAACGGGGCCCCCTGAGAAGTTCAATTGGGGTTGGGGCCTGGTTTTTCTGACGCTTTTGCGAACGCGTCGCACGGGATGACGCTTCCAGCCGAGGTGATCCGGTCCACGGCCTGGGCGCCGTCTTTCGATTGAGCCCGAGAGGGGGCCCGTCACTTTAGGGCGTGGTCGAATCTTCCGTTGTAAAGGGGGTTACCACCCGGGCATGGGCGCTCCTTTGCTCCTTCAACAGCGAGGCCCTTATGGCCCTTTTTGACCTTTTTGCCTACCTCTTTGTCGTGCTTGCTGCCTTCGTGCCACCGATTCTGCTCCTGGGGTTTAGCCGGCAGGCTTTGCGTTTATCCAGTGACATCGTGTTGCCCGTGGGCTTCTTGGGTACGATGGTCGGCTTGGTGCAATTGCTACAGATGATGGACGATCCCAGAGCCGTTGGGCCTGGGATATCTGTCGCCCTTTTGACCGCTGTGTACGCCATGGGATTCAAGCTTTTGTTGGAGCTCTTGCCAGAGGACCAAGAGGCGGTTGTGGCGGTGCCCTTTGGCAAGCGCGCAGCAGCCGGGGGCTTTTTTCTGGCGGTGCTTCTCACTGCGATTTTCATGGGGTCCGGCTTGTGGCTCTTTTTCGATGTTCGAGCGGTCGTCTTTGTTCTAGTGGGTGCGCTACTGATAGCCGGTCTCGCAAAGTTTTTTGGTCGTGCTCCGGTTGAGGCTCTTGTGCGGCAGTTGCCGACCTTGGCTGTGTTGATTTTGTCGTCGAGCCTTCTCGCGATGGTTTCGCAGTTGAATGATCCTAGCCAAATTGGGCCGACCATTGCCTGGGGTTTCTTAGGCGCTTTTTATGCCAGTTCGGCCGCCGTTTTTGTTCGACTACTGGCGTTGAATCATGTGGAGCGTCCCGCCAGTGGAGGTCAGTGGGCGGCCTTTACCGCGCTGAACGTGGGTGCTTGTGTGGTGATGGCCCAGGTCGTGCTCGCGATGGTTTTGAATGGCTCCGCATAGGCAATCCTGAGAGAACCAGTCCGGTCATCGACAGACTCTTCCCCCCGAAAACCACCAGTCCTCCATCCAAGAGGGAGTTGAATCGGATCTGGCCGGGGCGAAAAAAGTGAGGAAAGATGCGGGGAAATTGGAGGTTTAAGCTTGCGAAAGTCCAACAGCACCAGTAGAAATAAAGGGCAACTACTGTCAATAAGGAGACACGATGGGATTTTCAGATTGGTTTGTGAGACTCTTCGCTGGAAAGGAAATGTCGGGAATGCTTGATCAGGCAAACTCGATGAAGGCGAATGTTGACGCGCAGAATGATGTGCGCACGAATGGTATGCCGGCCCAAGCGAGCGTCCTGTCCATTGCCGATACCGGCGGATTCAGTCACGGGCAGCCGATTGTTCAGCTCACGCTACAAGTGAGCACTGAGGGGCAGCCTGACTTTAGGACTTCAGCACAGTGCGTGGTGCCGCTGACAGGGATTCCACGGGTGGGCGATCAGCTCAACATTCGGTACGACAGCCAGAATCCTTCCGTCGTGGCTGTGATGTAGACCACTGGATCGACCCGTCCCCGGGGGCGAGGCCTCGTTGGGCACGGCCACCCACAGTCTGCGTGGGCAGAGCGACCAGGGCTACTTTGGCTTTTCTGTGGGGATGGCCGGCGATGTCAACGGCGATGGTTTGGCCGATCTGCTGATCGGTGCCAGCCACTGGGGCGGCACTAGAGGGGCTGCGTACGTGATTATTCCCTGAGCGGTGACTGGCTGTGAGGGTTTGAGTGCGGGCCTCAAGGTGATCTCAGGCCTCAAACAGCCTTTTTGTGGTGGAGCATTCGATACAGCCCAGGAAGCACGACCAGTGTGAGAAGCGTGGAGGAGATGATTCCTCCGATCACGACCGTCGCCAAGGGACGTTGCACCTCGGCTCCAGTGCCCGTCGCCAGCGCCATCGGAACAAAGCCGAGTGACGCGACCAGGGCGGTCATCAAAACGGGCCGAAGACGGGTCAACGCACCTTCGCGAACAGCCGCATCAACGGTCTTTCCTTGTGCAGCGAGGCTGTACATGACCGTAACCATCACCAGTCCGTTCAAGACAGCGACCCCAGACAGAGCAATGAACCCGACGCCAGCTGAGATCGACAGAGGTATGCCGCGAAGCCACAGCGCCGCCACCCCTCCTGTTAGCGCGAGGGGGATGCCCGAAAAGACCAGCACGGAGTCTGTGGCGTTCCCGAAAGTCGAGTAAAGCAGTAAAAAAATGATTATCAGGACCATTGGCACAATGAGCTTGAGTCGTGCTGAGGCGCTCTCGAGCTGTTCGAACTGTCCGCCCCAGGTCACCCAATAACCGGGAGGCACAGCGATTTTCTGATCGATCAGTCCACGGGCTTCATCGACAAAGGAGCCGAGGTCTCGTCCGCGGACATTCGCGGTGACCACAATACGCCGCTTGCCATTTTCACGGGAAACCTGATTGGGGCCGGGTGCGACTTCAATTTTTGCTACCTCGCTCAAGGGCACAAAGCGGGTGGGCATGGATGGGGCGTGTGGGGCCGAACCAGCGCGCAGATTAGCTCGGGGCAACGCGATGGGGAGACGCCGTATCTCTTCGATGTCTGAGCGAGCGGGTTCAGCGAGTCGCACCATGACATCAAACCGACGGTCCCCTTCAAAGAAGACCCCAGCTTTTGCTCCACCAACTGCGGCCGCGACTGTTTGCTGGACATTTTCAACCGAGAGCCCGTAAAGACCGAGGCGCTCTCGGTCGACTTTGATGCTCATGAGAGGCAGCCCGGTAACCTGCTCTACACCCACGTCGGATGCACCCGGGACGGTTTCAATGAGGTCGCCGATCGCCTCCGCGGTCTCAAGAAGCTTCTCCATGTCATCACCGAAAACCTTGACGGCTACGTCGCTCCGAACACCCGAGATGAGCTCGTTAAATCGCATTTCGATGGGCTGGGTGAACTCGTATTTGTTTCCGGGCATATTGGTGACCTGACCCTCGAGTTCACTCACCAATTGCTGCTTCGGTTTTTTTGGGTCTGGCCACTCACTTCGGGGTTTCAAGATCACGAAACCGTCGGCGACAGAGGGCGGCATCGGGTCGGTCGCGATCTCGGCTGTCCCCATCTTGGCAAAAACGTGTTTCACCTCAGGCAGCGCGCTGAGTCGCTCTTCAAGGGCGTGCTGCATACTCACCGCCTGGGTGAGACTCGTCCCCGGAATGCGCAGTGCATGCAGTGCGACATCGCCCTCATCCAGACTGGGAATGAATTCTGTGCCCATGCGGCTCGCAGTGAGGGCTGAGGCCACGACCAAAGCGACCGCCGAGGCCGCAATCGGAATTCGCCACCGAAGCGAAAAGGAGAGCGTGGGCTCATAGGCCCGCCGGGCGCATCCAACGATGAAGTTTTCCTTCTCAGAGATTTTACCCGTGAGAAGCAGCCCCACTGCCGCCGGAACGAAAGTGACCGAAAGAATCATGGCGCCAAGAAGGGCGAGAATGACCGTAAAGGCCATGGGGTGGAACATCTTCCCCTCAACGCCAGATAAGGCCAGAATGGGCAGATAGACCGCAGTGATTATCAGCTCACCAAACATCGTGGCCCGACGCACTTCGCGGGTACCATCGAACACGGTTTTCAACCGTTCTTCACGGGTGAGCAGTCTCCCATGCTTGCGCTGCGCTTCTCCGAGGCGCCGGATGCAGTTCTCCACGATAATCACGGCGCCGTCGACGATAATTCCGAAATCGAGGGCACCGAGGCTCATCAGGTTGCCGCTAATCCCCCCCGCGACCATTCCAGTGACCGTAAACAACATTGAAAGCGGTATGACAAGGGCTGTAATTAGTGCCGCTCGCATATTGCCTAGGAAGGCGAAAAGGACAACGATAACGAGCAACGCACCCTCAACGAGGTTGTTTCTCACCGTGGTGATTGCGGCGTTGACAAGGTCGGTTCGGTCGTACAAAGTTCGAGTGAAGACGCCAGGGGGAAGGCTCTTGTCGATTTCCTTCATCTTTCTTTTGACGGCCTGAGAAACAACCCGGCTATTTTCGCCGATGAGCATGAAGACGGTTCCCAAAACAACTTCGTGGCCATCAGCGGTGGCAGCCCCGGTCCTTAGTTCGTCACCAAGCCTGACCTCTGCAACGCGCTTAATTTGGACCGGGCGTCCGCCGCGCAATGCGATTGTGATGTTCCGAATATCGTCAATGGACTCGACTTGACCGGGTACGCGGACAAGGTATTGCTCGCCGTTTTTTTCGATGTAGCCGGCACCCATATTGGCATTGTTGGCTTTTAGGGCAAGAACGATATCGTCAATGCTAAAGCCGTAAGCGCGGAGCTTTTCAGTGTCTGGGATGACGTGGTATTGCTTCTCAAACCCCCCGATGGTGTTGACCTCGACCACCCCAGGCACATGCCGAAGTTGGGGTTTTACGATCCAGTCTTGAACGGTTCGGAGATCGGCAAGGCTTATGAGGGTTCCGTCTTCGTTGCGGGTGCCCTCGTGTGCTTCGACCGTGTACATGAAAATTTCGCCCAAACCGGTTGCGATGGGACCGGGTATGGGCTCGATGCCCTCTGGCAGTTGCCCCAAAACGGTTTGGATTCGTTCATTGACCAGCTGCCGAGCGACATAGATATCCGTGCCGTCTTTGAAGACGACGGTGACCTGCGAGAGCCCATATCGGGACAAGGAGCGGGTATAGGAGAGCTTTGGCAGTCCTGCCATCGCCGTTTCAACCGGAAAGGTGATGCGTTGCTCAGCCTCGAGTGGCGAGTAGCCAGGTGCCTCGGTGTTGATTTGCACCTGTACATTCGTGATGTCTGGCACGGCGTCGATGGGCAGGCGAGTGGTGTTGTATGCCCCCAGCAACGCGACTGCGAAGGTTACGGCCAGAATGAAACCGCGTTTATGGATCGAGAACTGAAGTACACGTTCGAGCATTGTCTCGCCCCTTAGTGGTCGTGTGTTGCGCCAGACTTGCCAACGTCCGCTTTCACGATGAAGCTATTTTTGGCCACATAGGATTGCCCGGGCGACAAACCGGACAGCACCTGAACGTAGTCGCCATCGACGAGTCCGAGCTCCACAACTGCGATTTCATAGACGCTGCCACGGTTGCGGAAGACGACATTCCAATCTCGAAATGTTTGAACCGCCTCGCGCCTCACCACTGTTTTTGCGTCAACCCTCCCCACCTCAATCTGCCCATTTACAAAGAGTCCAGGCCGTAAAATTCCATTCGGGTTCTTGACGACGGATCGGGCGGTGACACTTTGGCTGGGGCCGTCTCCAACAGGGGCGAAATAGGCGATTATGCCCTCGGTCTCACCTGTTCCATCAAGGGGCAATATCTCGACACGCTGCTTGGGTGCCACGCGGCTTGCGTCGGTGCGATACACGGTGAAATCCACCCAAACAGTGGAAAGATCCGCGATTGCGAACATGATTTGGCCCGCATTAACCGTCTCACCCACTGTGATCTGTTGTTCCACCACATGGCCAGACCCGGGTGCGTGAACTCGAAATTCGCTCAGGCTCTCGGTGCCCAGAATTACGGCGACCGTTTCCCCTTTTTTCACGTAGTCGCCAATGCGCTTGCTGAGTGAAATCACTGCACCAGAATAGCGAGCCGACACATGGTTGACCGTGTCTTGATTAAATCCAACCTGCCCAAGCACCGGCAGGCGGTCAACGAGTTGGCGGGATTCAACCTTCTCAAGGCCAATGCCTGAGAGTTTGGCACTTTCAGCCGTGATCTCTACCCGGCCCTCATAGGTGTCATATTCCCATGCGTAGTCTTTGCCTTTGTGGTTGGCGCGGACCTTGACATCGAAGGAGTGGGGCTCTGCGACGATGCGATCGCCGAACAGAAACGCACCTTGAGCGCTGTAGTTGATGGTGTCAACTCGGTCGAACCGGTGAAGCTCGAGGACCAAATTGACCTGGTCTGGTGAGAGCGCGACCCCGTTGAAAAATGGATAGACCCGCGATTGAGGTGGAATACCGGGTTCGAAAATGGTGATTTCGAGGGCAAAGCCATCCTCAGTGCCGAGCATACGACCACCATGGGGTCCTTTTTCTACCTCCTGATGGGAACCGTGAGCACCTTCGCCATCATTGATTGTGCCGGCTGGCGCTATGAATAATCCACTGAAGGTGACGGCCAGCAGAATGATAGCGGCCACCGATAAGGACCCATACGCGATGAGGTGTTTTTCAGTCATCATCTTCTCTTGGGCTTCGGTGAGCCTGGGCCTAATTGTGGAACACCGGGTGTGAGTTCGGTCGCTCCAAGAATGCTATTGATCCGTACCAAGAGCCTCAGCAGCTCTTCAGCTTCATCGATTCGTTTACGCTCCAAGTCGATGAGCGTTTGCTGGGCATTCAACAGCTCTATTTGGGAGAAACGTCCCACGGTGAAGCCATGAGTTACGACCTCGAGCACCGCTTTCGCGTCAGGGAGCATGGTGTTGCCCAATACATCGAGCACCTCTTTGGCGTGATTCATCTCTTGGGTGTGCCCGTAAATGTCAGCCAGCAGCCGGACGCGCATCGCCGCTTGCTGGGCGCCAATCTCACTGTGTTTCAGTTGTGCCGAGCTGATGGCGCCTTGGTTGCGCTGAAACAATGGGATGGGCATCGAGAGTCCGAACACGAGTGCGAATGCGTCTTCGGACTGCAATCGTCGGGTGCCCACATTTAGCTTGATGTCGGGTACCGCTGTGGACTCGGCAAAGCTGAGCGTGGCCCTTTGGACGGTTTGAGCGCGTGCAAGTCGGTTCAGCTCGGGGTTGTTTTGAATGCGTGCAGCAAGCGCCTCGTAGGTGGGCAGTGTGCGTGGCGCGAACAGATTGGCCGCGACGCTTTCAAAATGCGCATCTGCCTCCCCCCACATCATCGATAAACGACGTTTGGATGCGAGTAACTCGTGTTCAGCGTGTTCCTCATCGAGCTTGCCATATGCCAATGCAATATTGGCTCGCCGTTCCTCCACCACCGAAGTGGCCCCACTTTCGCCCCTGCGTTTGGCGACATCTACGCCCTGAGCGGACAACGCACTTGCGCGTATGGCGACCTCGAATCGGTGCTGGTCAGCAACCACATGCAAAAAGCGAACGACGGTTTCCGCGAGAATAGAAACCTGGAGGCTCGCGGCTCTTGCTTGGGCAACAGATAGTTGTGCGGCCGAAAGCGCCTTGCTCGCCCCGAGCCTCCCGCTCATGGGGAAGCTCTGGGTCAATGCGAGCGTTGTTTGGGTCGCCGAGTTTCCAGACTGTGGTCCGCCCGGCATAAAATCCTCTAGGGCTACCCCCAATATTGGATTTTCAAATTGCCCTGCATACTGATGACGGGCGCTCGCGCCACGAATGTCCAAGGACGCCGCTTTGAGTTCTGGGTTGTGTTTGAGAACCAATTGAACAACATCGTTGAGCAGGAGCGATGGGTGTGTGGTCGGCAACACCGGCTTGGGTTGGTCATCGGCGCGCAAAGGCGTCGACAAGAAAATGCTCCCCAAAAGCAGGCCAGCCATGAAAACCCGCCCTATTCGGGGCGTTATTGTTGCTTGTGGGCATTTGATGAACAATGGGGACATGAGAATAGCTTCCAAGTGCGCCGAGTAGAAAAGTGGTAACGGGCCAGCCAAAAAATGACCAAACGAAGAACGACGCCAAATGTTGCACGAGAAAACACAGGCGTGACATAGCAAAGCGCTCCAATATCGTGATCCGGTCTGTGATAATTCCATCGAAAAGCGTTCTGAACTCCGCCTAATTCGGGTGTTTTATGTCCTGTTTAGAGCGCATCCATCGCGGGTTTAGGTTGAACACGATGCATGGGCCTTTAAGCGGACCGAGCCTCAGCACTGTTATGCGAACGCGCATGTGCCCAAACCCGCCTGTTTGCTGAACTATGGGCCGACTGATGGTGGCTCATGCCAGCTTAGCGTACACCCAGTTTTCTGAAGACACGGTCGATACCGCGGACAAAGCGCGATGGGGGGTCTTCCTCGAGAGATCCGGCGAGGTCACTCAACGCGGACAGGTCTGATTTTTTTGCACATATGAACGCCCGTCGTCCATCTGCCTGGAAAGCATCCGAACCGGTATAGTCCGTGAATTTTGGTTCCAGCATCATGACGTCGTACCCAGACTGACGCGCGATTGCGGCGACGGCCTGCTTGGTGGGCCACAAGACCATTGTGTTGAAAACCGCATTGCGCGGGTCATCCAGTGGTTCGTGGTGTATCTCCAAGAACGGACCCTTCAAGGTGGAGAGGTCGGTATCGATCACGACGATATCGCTGTTCACCTCGGCTATTTTCTCCATCAGGACGACGGGCTTGTTGATGTGGTACATCAGCCCAAAGTAGAAGACGATATCGAATTCACCGTGCTGTGCGAAGTCGTACTCAAAGATGTCCCCTTGAGCGAAGGTATAGCGGTCGTTTTCAATGCCCTTGGTCTCAAAGACAAGATTCGCTTGATCGACATGCATCTGTCGACCATCGATACCGAAAACATATTCGCAGCCGGCCTCGATGGCTTGGAGGGACCAAAACCCAGCATTGCAGCCGATGTCTAAGATCCGCTTTCCTTTCAATGAGCCGCCGTACAGCTTTAGGAGTGGATCAAAGAAGTAGGCCTTGCGCTGCAGATGCCGATTGACCCGTGTGGGGTCGGCAATTGGCGTCAGATTGCCGTTGAGCTCGAACTGGTAATGCCACCGTTCAAAGCTATGGATCTTGTCGATGAGTGCTTGGTTATCCATGCTGTTGCCTCGGGTCTTCAGTTGTCCAGCGAGCCCTCTGATTAACAGTTCTGAGCACTGTGTTCGTTGGAATTAGTCTTTTATCGTTGTCGGATCCAAGGCGAATAAGCCGGAGGGGGTAGCGACGATTTTAATGCCTCGGGGGTGTGTGCTGTCGGTGTCGGTTCGACCGATGCAGTGATGCTTGTGCTCCCGCCGTACGTTCCTCAGCTTTGGTCGAAGCTTCGCCCACGGGAGATACAAAAACGCCAAACCGTACCGCCTTCCAACCATTTCCACGGCACCAACATTTGCAGAGCACCTCACCGTTTATCAGAGCGGTCAGACTAGAACTCAGCGGTCAGGTTGAGTCGGGCGTTGTTCAGGATGTCAAACCCGCCGAGGTCCCATCTCCACTCATCCGATGTTGAGTCTGGGACCAGATATTTGCCCTGCTTTATTTCCTTAAAGTCGATGCCTCCCCAATTTTCTACCAAGTGATAGGTCCCAAAGTCGTTGATGACCTCCAGATGGACTCTGTCCCGGAAAAAAGACTTTCGGTACCCCAACTCCAACCCCGTATACAAGGCCACCATGAACAACTGGTCTTGAATTTCACCCCCGCCCAGCGGACGAATGGTAGCGAGCCCAGGCCCGAAGAGTAGCGTGGGCTCAACAACCAGTCCTGTCTCCTCAAAATCAAAGAGCCGTTGGAACCAATACTCAAAGCCAAAGAGGAGTGCTCTCGATTCAACGTCCATGAGCGCACTATCATCGCTACCGTTGAAGTAGGTCCTCGTTTCTGTCATCTCCCTATCGTCGCCGGATTCGTCATCGGCGATGGTTTCCCCAGTTGCATCATCTGTCCAGCGGCGGTGCTCCAAGAACAAACGCCGTGGCAGTCGGTAGCGAACATGTCTAAGGATTATATGGCCACCCAACGCCCCCAGACTTGGTTCATCAAGCAGCTCACCGAGATCGGTGTGACGAAACTCCTGAAACTCTAGGTCCATTTCAAACCGTTTGTCACTGCCATCAAATGAGCCGCCGGTCGTAGACCGTATAAAGCCGTTCTCAAAATGGAGATCATAGACGCGGAATGCGATGTAGGGACTGAGAGCCGTCGGTTCAACAATTCCATCCAGAATTGAAGATGGCCCAACAGCCG
>DBIS01000285.1 GCA_002296975.1 Deltaproteobacteria bacterium UBA796
TTATTTGCCGGTTGAACGCGGTTTGTCAAGGCAGATTCGGCTCCCGTCGTTCATTCGATCGCTTTTTTTGCCGTGGCCATATCCTGAACCACATCACCACTGAGCGCCTTGCGCAGCCCTTGGACCACCTCCAACTCTGCGGGAGACAGATAATTCTCATGGGCGCGTGTGCGACTCTGCCGCAAATCGAAGGCGGGATATTGACCGGCATCATCAAGCCCGAGATCGATACGGATGACACCGTTCGCGGCTCCAATGAGGTCCTCGATGACCACATCGTCGAAGGTGGAACCCGACAACAACGTGGCGAAAAGGGTCAAGCTACCCCCCTCCTCTAAGCATCTGGCAGCCCCAAATACCCGCCGAACACACTGCAACGCCGTGATGTCGACCAAAGAGCTCATCAACTTGCCACCGACCGGCGTGCTCGAATGCGAAGCCCGTGCCAAACGTGAGAGTGAATCGACAAAAAGAACGACGTCTTCACCCTGCTCGGCAAGGCGCTTTGCGCGCTCTATGGCCATATCTGTGACCTGCACATGCCGCTCAGTCGGCTCATCGAATGTCGAAAAGAGGACTTGAGCGTCGACTTTACTGCGCACCTGAGTGACCTCTTCTGGACGTTCGTCCAGCAACAACATCAACACCACAGCCTTGGGATGGTTTGAGCGAATCCCATGAATTAAATCGGAATACAGCGCCAACCGATCTGTGGAGGCCGGTGCCACGACAGCCACACGCTGACCGAAACCTATCGGCAGGTAGTGATCCACCAGCGCGGCAGCCACGTTTCCAACACCATTGGTAAACGCAATCCTGCGGTCTGCACGGATGGGGGTGAGCGCCTCAAAGATCGGCTTGGTCCGCATTCCAGAGGGCACCACTGCGTTGACGGTCTCAATCTTGATGAGCGCGAAGTAGCGTTCGCCCTCTTTGGGGCCGCGCACCTGACCCCCAACAAGATCCCCGGTGCGCAAATTAAAGCGACGGATCTGGCTGGGACTGACGTAGATGTCATCGGGACCTGGAAGGTAGTTACACTCGGTGGACCGCAAAAAGCCAAAACCATCAGGGAGGATCTCGAGCACGCCCTCTCCGTTGGCAGTCCCACCAACGCTTCCAGTGTTGCGCACAATCTCGAACACCAATTCGGCGCGCTTTAGATTGGCAGCGTTGTCGATGCCAATATCGTGGGCAGTTTTGACCAGCTCACTAATCGAGCGGCCACGCAAACTTGTAATGTCGATGGACATGGTGATTTAGCGGGGAGAGGGGGTAGAGGATCGGGTGACCTGGAGAAATCAGGCCGGGGAACACGATTCTAACGGTATCCATTCGTGCTGTCTTGGTCACTGTGGAAATTCCGATCCTCCCCCGCCAATTGGGATCCATATTTCCCGAAAGGAACCGGCCGTCTCATACCATCAACTATCTGTTTTAACTGAAGAAAAATAAGCACCATCACAGGAATGGCCACCTGAAGCCAGTCTATGGAAAACCGAGTGTGAAATTTGGATCCCACACTGGTTTTCCATAAACGCTGTACGTCTTCGCTGAGCAAAGTTGGCACGGTGTGTGCAATACATCTTGGCAGCTTCGGTAATCCCGGGCTGAACCGAGAAATCGGATCAGAGTGAATCACTTTCGGGTGGCGCATTCATCAGATCTTTGACGTTAAAAACCCCAAGAAGGTCGGCGGTTCCACACCGGCACCCCCTGCTATACACCCTATCTTCGGATGCGGTGTATAACGAGAGGTCCACACCGTCTGCATCCCATCAAGCTTCGGCTTTTTGGACAATATCCATCAGTCTTGACTGTGGACATTGCGGCAGGCAGTGGGTCTTAGGCAAAACGAGAAACTTTGATGCTTCATTTCGGTGATTCGGAAAAGTGGACGCTTTTGCAAACGCGATCAGGCTTAATGCCCGATTGCTGAAGACACGTGAATCCAACGCCACCTCGAACTGAAATGGCCTCTGTAGCGCACTCACCCAAAAACAGGATTCCTTCGGGATCGGTAGACGGGCCGTGAAAAGCGCATGAGAGTCCAGCTCGGACAACTCAATGGCAGGCTGGCTTAGGTCGGCAGGCCGGCGGATCGAATGTTCGCATTCGGTACGTCGCTGAAGGTACCCTCGGGCACCCAAAGCTGGGACGATCTTGTTTCGACAAGACATGGCAGACACCTCGGTGAATGCTCGTCCAGGGAGCGATCACCTCGGTGAGCGAGACCCAGAATTTCACCGCTACGGCGGATAGATTCCGGAGTTGTCCAAATGGTATCAGAACGAGGGGAGCGCCTTGAAGGGGAACTAAGCCCAAGGGAGCATCGGGCGGCGTGTCAGTATTTTTATTGACGCATCGCAACGGACTCGATGGTGGAGCAAGGCCTTGAGGTCGAGATACCGGGCGCTGGAAACAGCGTACGGGACAACGGCGAGAAGGCAACGACTGCGGTGACGCAGCACGGCTACCAGCGAGGGGAATGCTTCGAAGGGTGTGAGGTGCGGGCCTGAGAAAGGTTCAGAGGACCAACCCATGTGGCGACACAGGGGAAGGGATACTGGACCGGAAACGGCCCGAACCCCATGGCTGGCTGCAGGGCGAAACAAACCTGCAGAACAGTTTGCGGAGTAAACCGCCGAAGTCGGGAGGAACGACATGGGCGGAAGGTGTCTTGTGCTTGGCAGCACAAGGCCAAAGGGAGCTCTTCTTCGGAAGAACGACTGGGACCGGACGCGAATTGTGAATGTCAGCGGAGGGGCGATCTTTGGAAAACCACAAGAGAGGAAGTTCGGACGATTTACCGGACGCTCACTGAGTCGAAAGACCAGTCGGGCGGATGGCGATGAAAACGAACCGCACAAACCGGACCGCGTCTTTGAAGACGAGGTGAAGGAGAGAGGGTAGCGGTAAATGAGCAATCATCCATACCGCCTCGGAACCGGCAAAGCCTCGAAGGCCGAACGTACAGCGTTCAAGGCCAAGGGGGCATGTAGCAAAAACCAACAGAGCTGCACCTGGAAACGAGGAAGATGAAAGACGAAACACTTCGGTGGATCGTTCAGCATCAGCCACCTTGAATTCCCCGCCAACGTCAAGAAAGGCCGACCGCTCCATTTGGAGCCTGGCCATCCGGCAGTCAAGCGTAAACCTTTGAAGTGACCCCATGGGATTTTCGAAAGCATACTTCACCCCGTCGATCGCAAGATCGGCGGGGTGTCGTGCGTCTTTTGATGGGGATCGAAAGTCGCAGGGAGACCTCTGGTGCAGGGGCGCCCAAAAAAAACGCCGGCTCTCGGGCCGGCGTTTCCATTGGATCTGAACAACCCATCAATTCATAAAATACCGCGGTGGAATGAATGACACGGTGGCCTCCCCGCTGACCTGTGTATTCATCACCTTCTTGGCACCCTCTACGATATCCCCTGCAGTCAAGATGGTGGCATCCTCCAGGATTAACGACTGAGCGATGCCTGGAATGTTCTTTTGACCCAAAGCCAAGGTGGGAATGCCTGGGAAGCGTTCAACAACAGGCCCCTGTATGGCCCGCACAAACCCGGCGAAAGCACGGTCCTCTGAGGCTACCACCAAACGCCCGGTTTTTTCACAACTGGCCATGACCGTTTCGAGATCCGGCGGCACCAGCGTTCTAAGGTCGATAACCTCTACATCGATGCCCGCTTGGGCCAGTGTATTCGCGGCCTCCATGCTGGTGTGAACCGCACGCCCCCAAGAAACGATGGTCAAATCACTGCCGCTTCGGCGAATCGCCGCCTTGCTAAACGGCACCCGCACATCGCTTGGAATGTGTGGGATCTCACCGCGCATCAGACCCTTCCGCAACTTGGAAATATCCTCATCGCCTTGAGGCTCTTCAGGAAAGGCGGGCCCTAAAGACTGACGGTACATCCATTTTGGCTCGAGCACCAACACCGGACCACCATAATCTGCAGCGGTCTTCAACAGACCAAAAGCGTCAAAGCTGGTGGACGGCATCAAGATGACCAAGCCGGGGATGGACGAAAAGTAGCCATCAAGGCTCATGGAATGGTAGACCGCCCCGCCACCAAAAGGGTCAACCGGGGTTCGCATGATGGTGCGGAAATTCGCGTTTCCGTTGGTACACCAATACAAGTTCCCCATGTGGACGAACCAATGAAAGGCGTTCAATGCGTAGTCTCCGAACTGAACCTCGGGCAACATGATTAGGTCTTTGTGCAGACCTGCCCCACAGGCCACACCCATAATCAGCGGTTCGTTAAGCGGTGCATCAATGATGCGGTCCGGCCAACTCTTCTTGAGCCCTGCTGTGGCTTGCATAACCCCACCCAAACGCCCGACATCTTGACCCAAAATCACGCCCTGCTTTTCTTCAAGGATTTGGGACAAGGCCGCACGAATCGCACCGGCGTAGGTAATATTCGTGGTCCCCTCACCCGCTCGCTCTTCCACCACGGGAAAGGGCGCCATCCGGTTTTCATGAATGCTTTCAGGTGGTGGGTCTGGCTCGGCACGGACCTGCGCCAAAATCTCCTTGATCAGTTCGTCTTCTCCTGACATCACCGTGCCCAAGGCGTGGTGGGCGAAGAAATCCCGACCGCTGCCTTCAATACGCTGCATGATATCGTCGGCTTTAAGCACCCCCCGATCAACCAATGCCTCACCAAAGCGAAGCAATGGGTCGTCTTGACCCAAGTCGAAGGTCACATCTGCGGCCGAGCTGTGGCCGTTAAAGCGGGGCAGCGAATGCACATGCATAAACACTGGCTTTTGAGACTCTGATATGTACTGAAATGCGGCGTACATCGTATTGTACACATCCCAAAAATCACGCCCGTCGCAACTGAAGTGCCGCAGGCCAAACGCCTCGGCATAAGCCTTGAAGTCCTTGATCCCGCGCCCCTCCTCAGGGTTGGTTGAGATCGCGATGCCATTGTCTGTCACCATCAACATGGTGGGCAGGCTCCACACACTCAAAGCGTTCATCGCGTCGTGAAGATCGCCCTCTGCAGTGGTGCCATCGCCAATAATCCCGATGGTAATACCATCTTCGATGCCCTTGACCTTAAGCCCCAGCGCATAGCCCGCGGCCTTGCCCAACTGCATGCCCACAGGTGACTGAACTGGCAAGATGCCCACGTCCTCCATCACCAAGTGGTAAACCATCTGACGGCCCCGGCTCATGGTGTCAGTGTCTTTAGAAAACTGCTGCCGAAGCACATCGAGAGAGAAGTTCTCCCGCCCGTTCAGCTCGCACCACATGGAGCAAAGCGCACCAGACCGGTAATGTGGGATCATCCCGAAATGAGACACATCCGCGACATGCTTGGAGAGTGCTAGGGCCGTTGCTGTGCCGTGAATTTCCTCTCCTGGCCCCCAAATCGCGAACTTGACTTCACCCCGAGACACCAAGCGGACAATATGCTCCTCGAGAGCCCGAGAGCGAGTGCCCACCTTATAGGCCAGACGTAGCTCTTCTGCGCTCGGCTCTGGGATTGCGTTTACCACCAGCTTTGGCTTGCTCATCGTTACACTCCTAGTTGGTCGAAACAGCGATGGGCTGATGTGCCCTCCCCCGAAAACCTCTTCGTCCCCGCAACTAACACAACAGACCACCTTCCACCCAAACGAACACCGAAGAACAGACCGGTTACGGAGCCCCCATGCGTCAAAAACCCGTTGTGTTGTGCATTTTAGATGGCATCGGCTGGGGCCGCCGGGACCATGGCGATGCTGTGTTTGTTGCCAACACACCCAAGCTCGACGAACTGAGTGCCGACCACCCTTGGACTTTGCTCTCCGCCCACGGCACTGCAGTGGGCATGCCAGACGACACCGATATGGGTAACTCCGAGGTCGGTCACAACGCGATGGGCGCCGGGAGGGTCTTTGACCAAGGCGCCACCTTGGTCCGAAATGCCATCTCTTCGGGCGAAATTTGGGACTCCCCTGCGTGGAAAAAGGCCGTGCAAGGCCAAACAATTCACCTGATCGGGCTGCTCAGCGACGGAAATGTTCACAGCCATGTCGACCACCTACTCGCCATGATTGCCCGGGCCGAAGCTGATGGCGTCCAGCGGTTGAGGGTCCACATGATGAGCGATGGGCGTGACGTGTCGGGGCGAAGCGTACTGGAGTGGCTCATCCCGCTTGAAGCCGGGCTGGCCAGCCTGAACATCGATGCGGCACTGGGCTCTGGTGGCGGACGCATGCACATCAGCATGGACCGATATGAAGCCGACTGGGACATGGTCGAACGCGGATTTGCGGTGCAAGTCCACGGTGAAGGGAGGCGTTTTCCGACCGCGGTAAAGGCCGTCCAAACCCTTTACGCTGAAGATGCCACCGTCGACGACCAGTACCTTCCCGCCTTCGTGGTCGGTGATCATCACGGCATGAATGAGGGCGACAGTGTCGTCTTGTTCAACTTCAGAGGCGATCGCGCCATCCAGCTTTGCCAGGCCTTCGATGACGTTGAATTTTCGGCCTTTGACCGTGGTAACTTCCAAAAAATATTCTTCGCTGGAATGATGCAGTACGATGGAGACTTGAAAATTCCGGCCCACTTTTTGGTCCATCCTCCGGTGATAAACAACACCGTGACTGAGCAGCTCACCGCAGCCAACATCCGCAGCTTTGCCATCTCAGAGACCCAAAAGTTCGGCCATGTGACCTACTTTTTTAATGGAAACCGCTCCGACGTCCCGAATGCTGAGACCTGGGCTGAAATTCCATCCCTCCGAGTGCCTTTCGACCAAGCCCCTCAAATGAGTGCAAGCGAGGTGGCTAAAGCGGCCTGTAAAGCCATTCGCTCTGGCGATTTTGAACACATTCGGCTTAATCTCGCAAATGGCGACATGGTCGGCCATACAGGCGATATCAAGGCCACGATCTCCGCAGTGGAGCACCTCGACCACTGCGTGGGCACGCTGATGGAGGCTGTCGCAGACGCCGGGGGTGTAATGCTGGTCACAGCAGACCATGGCAACGCGGATCAAATGTTCGGCATCGATAAAAAGACCGGTCAATACACCGACCAAGCCCACACTAGCCACTCGCTCAACCCAGTCCCTTTATGGTTGTTCGCCCCAGGCGCAGGGCTCTGTTTGGCCGCGGACTCCGGGCCTCAGGTCAATGGGACCATCGCGCAAATCGGTGGGACCCTCCTGGACCTGCTTGGACTCGCTCTACCATCTGAGTACCTCCCATCCTTGATAGAGCGCTAAAATGAATATCGTCGATATGCGTTCAGACACGGTCACCCGGCCCTCAGAAAAAATGTGGGAGGCCATGCGAGGTGCAGAGCTTGGTGACGATGTTTTGGGCGATGATCCAACGGTGATCGCTCTCGAGGCACTTGGGGCAGAGATGCTCGAAAAAGAGGCCGCACTGTTCACCCCCAGTGGCACCATGGCAAACCAAATCGCTATTCGCCTCCATAGCCAACCAGGCGATGCCATTTTGATGGAGGCCGGTGCCCACCCATTCAACTACGAAGGGGCTGCAGCGGCGATGATTTCTGGCGTTCAAATTCGGCCCATCCCCGGCGAGCACGGCATCTTGGACCCAGACGTGGTCCAAACATTCTTCCCTGTAGCCGACCCCCATTTTGCACCCGTCAGCTTGGTATGCGCCGAAGACACTGCGAACCGCGGGGGAGGGACGCCCTACCCCATCGATATACTGGATGGTTTGGGGAAACTCGCTCGACAACGGGGCGTCGCAGCCCACCTGGATGGCGCAAGACTATTCAACGCCTCGGTGGCATCAGGCATTGGTGCCGCACGCCGGGCGAGGCACTTTGATTCGGTTTCGATATGCCTATCAAAGGGCCTCGGTGCTCCCGTCGGCAGCCTACTCATCGGCTCAGATGCATTCATTGACCGAGCGAGATGGGTGCGTAAATCCCTCGGTGGCGGCATGCGCCAGGCGGGCCTGCTGGCAGCAGCGGGGATTTATGGGCTTAAACACAATGTGGCTCGCCTCGCCGATGACCATGACCGGGCAGCTCGGCTGGCCCACGGACTAAACACCATGGGGTTCGCCACAGAAAAACCCCAGACCAATATGCTTTATGTCGAGGTTGACGATGGGCCATCAGCACAGCTGATCCTTCAAAACCACCAACTCCGATGCCTGGCCGTCGGCCCGACCACACTTCGTCTTGTGACACACTTAGATGTCTCGGATGCGGGGATTGATTTAGCCTTCAGCGCTTTTTCTGCCCTCAAAGCTACTCAACAACACGAATAGCAGTCATTCCTCAGAGGGGCCTACGCTAAGCATTTGATCAAAAAATCGATGAATGGCACTGGGCTCGATGTAGGCAATATACGCGACGACACTCGCCACAGAAAACACGGTGACGGGCAAAAAATAGTACAACCCAATATGAAAGACGATGCCGATCCAAATCAAAGGTGTGCGGGTGCGCCGAAACCACAAACCCAGGGCCAAGGTATATTCCAAAAGGACAGAAGATATCGCAAGAGCCATGCAGGCCCAGTGAAACCACTCACCTGGAAAATCTGAGCCGAAATACAGGTACATCAAAGGCTGCTCAACCCGGTCTCCCCCCAAAAATGCAAGCCGGCTCTTGTCGATGGCACCCCAAAAATAAATGGCTGAGAGCTGAAGCCCGATCAAACGGACTGCCCACAGATTTCCCCACTCCTGGGGCCAGGGCGTTCCGCTGGAGCCACAGCGCAGAATTCTGAGCCAACGATCAGCCGAAAAAGACTTGCCACATGGGGTGAAAGCCAAAAGGAAAGACACCACTGCCAAAAAAGTGGTGTGATGGTGACTCCACGACTCCATGCCCATTTTGTGCCCGACCACAAACACCATGTACAGGGTCGTCAGACCAGTCAACAAACAGGCCGCACGACTAAAGAGGCCAATAACCATGCCAGAAGTACCAAGGAAAAAGAGAGCGCCCAACAGCCAATGCTCCCAATTTAGACTCCGAAAAGGGAGCAATTCCTGGCCCCATCTCACCCAGAGAATCAATCCCCAAAAAAAACGCAACAGGCCCACGCCACGGGTAGAACCGTGGAACTCCGTCAGAGCGCGTATACCAACCATTGCCGACCTCACCGTTTCACCTTGTGACCATTTGACGCTCCAC
>DBIS01000283.1:0-772 GCA_002296975.1 Deltaproteobacteria bacterium UBA796
GCCCAGCTCTTGCTCATGCTTTTCGTATGCCCCGGTGGCTTGCTCAGTCAACATCCCGCGGATCTCTTGCTCAGCCATGTCCCGAAAGTCTTCATCGGCGTACGACTCAAGGTCCAGGCCGAAAACTGAGCCCATCCGCTCTCTGAGCTTCTTCACATCCCACACCTCGGGATGAACCGCGGCTGAAACACACTCCGCCATGGTGTCGTCTACCAAACCCTGAACCGCTTGTATCAACATGGCTCGGGTGTCTTCACCCTCCAGGGCTTGGCGGCGCATCGAATACACGGCCCGACGTTGGAGGTTCATGATGTCATCGTATTCGAGCAAGTTTTTCCGCATATTGAAGTTGTGGCCTTCCACTTTCTTCTGAGCGTTCTCAATCGAGCGGGTGATCCATCGGTGCTCGATGGGTTCGTCGTCTTCAAGACCCATGCGCTCCATCCAACCCACGATTTTGTCGGAACCGAAGATCCGGAGCAAATCGTCCTCGAGGGATAAGAAAAACCGAGAGGAACCTGCATCGCCTTGACGGCCTGCACGCCCACGCAGCTGATTGTCGACCCGCCGGGACTCATGGCGCTCCGTACCGATGATCCGGAGACCACCCGCGTCGAGGACCTTTTGCTTTTCGGGGTCCGTCTCGGATTTGACCTCAGCCAAAGCGACCTCATAGGCCTCCAAGTCCGCTTCCGGTGTCACCGTCCGCCGTGCAAGAAACTCAGGGTCGCCACCGAGCTTGATGTCGGTGCCACGGCCTGCCATATTGGTG
>DBIS01000283.1:1057-13226 GCA_002296975.1 Deltaproteobacteria bacterium UBA796
CCACGGCCTGCCATATTGGTGGAGATGGTGACCGCTTTCAATCGGCCGGCCTCAGCGACAATATCGGCCTCGCGGGAGTGATTCCGTGCATTGAGAACCTCGTGGTCGATACCCCGATGCCGCAGTAAACGGCTGACGATTTCCGACTTCTCGACGCTGACTGTTCCGACCAAAACCGGCTGGCCTCGCTCATTGCACTCCGCGATATCGTCAAGCACAGCCATGTATTTTTCAGACTGGGTCTTGTAGACAATGTCATCGACATCGTCGCGGGTAATGGGCACATTGGTCGGCACCACGGTCACATCAAGGTTGTAGATCTGCTGGAACTCTTCCTCCTCTGTGACCGCTGTTCCAGTCATGCCGCCAAGTTTGGTGTACATGCGGAAATAGTTTTGGAAGGTAATCGACGCATAGGTCTGGCTTTCGGCCTCGACTTCAAGCTTCTCTTTGGCCTCTACTGCCTGATGTAGACCATCAGACCAACGGCGACCCGACATCAAACGCCCTGTGTGCTCATCAACGATGACGACCTTGTTTTCCTGAACAACATAGTCGCGGTCACGCTTGAAAATCGTATGGGCCCGAAGAGACTGGTTGACGTGGTGAAGGACTTCCATGTTTTGGGAGTCGTAAATATTGGTAATACCGAGCCGTTCCTCGACCCTATCAACACCAGAATCGGTCAGGTTTACCGCCCGAGACTTCTCGTCGACTGTGTAGTCGATATCGGCCTGCAACAAGGGAATCACACCGTCGACGATGTAATATCGCTCAACGTTGGTGTTGGCTGGCCCTGAGATAATGAGAGGGGTGCGGGCCTCGTCGACCAAAATGGAGTCCACCTCATCGACGATGGCATAGTTATGGCCACGTTGAACGAAATCCTCGGACCTAAACTTCATATTATCGCGTAAATAATCGAAGCCGAACTCATTGTTGGTGCCATAGGTGACATCCGCGGCGTAGGCAGCCTGCTTGGTATCAGCCCCCCGCTCTTCAGAGAGGACCTTGCCAACCGACAAGCCCAAGAAGTTATAAATTTTGCCCATCCAGTCGGCATCTCGCGAGGCGAGGTAGTCGTTGACCGTGATCACATGAACACCCTTTCCGCCGAGGGCGTTCAGGTACACGGGCATGGTCGCGACAAGGGTTTTCCCCTCTCCGGTTTTCATCTCGGCGACGTTGCCATAATGGAGCACCATCCCGCCCATCAACTGCACATCGAACGGGCGCATATTCAAGACCCGGCGGCCAGCCTCTCTCACAACAGCGAAAGTCTCTGGGATAAGCCCATCCAAGGGCTCCCCATTTTCGATCCGCTGACGAAACAAGGCGGTGTGCGCTGCCAACTCCTCATCCGAAATCCCGGTCAACCGAGACTCCAATTCATTAATGCGGCCCACAATAGGGCCATAGGATTTCAGCTCCCGATCAGATCGGGTGCCCATAAACTTTGCGACGATGGAATCAAATGCGTTCATAATTTCTCTCGATCCCACTCAGGGAATGGGACCAGTGTTAGCCCGATCTGCCGGGTTGCGCTTTGGTAGATACGCCATGGGGTTGACCTTTTGACCATCGACAACGACTTCAAAGTGCAGATGCGGACCAGTCGACTGCCCAGTGGTGCCGACCGTGGAGATGACTTGGCCTTTTTGGACCACCTGGCCAGCCTTGACGAACATCTGTGAGTTGTGGGCATAGCGCGATGTCACACCATAGCCATGGTCAACCTCTACGAGCTTTCCATAACCACCGCTGTACTCGGCCCGCACGATGACACCAGACGAGGCGGCACGAACCTTTGTCCCCCTCGGCGCGGACACATCGATGCCTGAATGAAATTTCCACAATCGCCCAAAGGGTGAGCGGCGGTAGCCGAACCCGGAGGTGAAATGGCCTTCGGTGGGCCACATTGACGGATAGGCCGATCGCCTGGCGCGGGCGTCTTCGGCCGTCTCAACCAATAAGCCGACTGCAGGCTCGACCTCTTTGGCCAAAGCCAAAATATGCTCGGCACGGCTCTGAACATCGTGGGACCACGCATCGACTGGGCTCATAAACACAGGGTCTAGCGCCAGCCCCTCGAGGGCGTGCATCGGCTCACCGAACTCCCCGGTGGCTGGGTCAACATCGAGCGCTGTGAGCCCATCTGGCGACGCCAACTCCGATGGATTGGCCTCGTCGTCAGCCACCGGGCCATAGCCGGAGAATCCTTCACGGCGAAGGTCTTGTAGCTGCTGATCGTACATCCGAAGGCGCCGAAGCTGGTCTTCGACCTCACTCAAAGTTCGTTCGATGTCCTGAAGCCGACTCTTCAGCATCAAATTTTCTTCTAAAATAGAGCCTGATGTCGCAGACCGAGGCAACTGGGCGCCCATCATCGCGAGGGCGGCCACAGCCAGACTCAAGGCCAAAACAGCGCCGACCACCAGGCGACGGACAGTCCGCATACTCAAGGTGAGTTGGCGTACCCGCCCCCTCCCGCCTTGAGGCACCCACATCAAGGTGTAGCGACGCTCCCCAATCTCGACGGATGGCTTCGACATCAGCCGACCTCGTCCACGCGAGCGACCACCACAGTGACGTTATCGTCTCCCCCTCGCTCACAAGCAGTCTCAATCATTTTCCGGGCTGCATCTTGAGGGCCATAGGACAAAACGCATTCGCCAATCTCTTCGGTCTCCATAAAATTGGAGAGGCCGTCAGAGCACAGAACAAAGAAGTCATCGCGGCGGACTGCGTGCACACTGAGGTCGATTTCAACATCCTCCATAAAGCCGAGAGACCGGGTGATGATGTTCTTCAACTTATGGGTTTTCGCCTCATCTTCGGTGATAAGACCGGCCCGAACGCGCTCGTTGACCAAGGAGTGGTCTTCGGTGATTTGCTCGATTTTTCCGTCCCGAACCAAGTAGCCCCGAGAGTCCCCCACATGGGCGATAAAGGCGTTTCCGTTATCGACAATCAGGACCAGGCAGGTGGTACCCATGCCTTTGTATTCGGTGTCTTCTAGGGCACGTTGGTAAATGCGCTTTCCGGCCAAGCGAATCGCATAACGCAACTTTTCACGGGCCACCTCTACAGGATTGGCACCATCCTCAACACTGAAATTTTCAGCATCGGGGCGTATCTCGATGGAGGTCAGCACCTCTTCCACGGTGTTGACAGCGATCGCTGATGCAAACTCGCCGCCAGCGTGGCCGCCCATACCATCGCAAACCACGAACAGATTGAGCTCATCGTTGATCAGGTAGTTGTCTTCATTGTTGGTTCGCTTGACGCCAACATCGGTCATGCCACAGGAAGTGATACGCATTGGGATTGTCCGGGCTTGGGTGGGGCGCCGCCACACATATGTGTAGTTTTCGCGCGCACGCGAGGCCGCTATTAGCGTGACATGGGCGAGATGTCCACCGAACGCCTCTGGGGCTAACCCTCGCGCGCATCCTCGATGGCCCCGGTAAGGGCCAGTATCTCGCCCAACTCCAGCGTAGCAGGACGCCGACGAGGCTCGATGCCGACCGTCGCCAAAACCCCATCGGCCAACTCACGCCCCAATGAGGCGGACAGGTTGTTTCGCGTGGTCTTGCGCGGCTGAACAAACAAAGAGCGGACCGTCTTATCGAAAACCGCCACATCAACACCCTGAATCTTCGGGCTTTGGTGCAAAACCATATCCACCACGGCTGAGTGCACTTTTGGCGGTGGGTGAAAAGCACCGGGTGGAACACGGATACAGATTCTGGCCGCCGCCCTCGCCTCGGTGAACACCGACAACGAGCCACGCTTTCGATCGCCGGCGGGTGCAACCAAACGTTCGGCCACCTCACGTTGAACCATCACCACCAAACGCTCAAAAGTCTGAGGCGTCGACAACATCCGGGTAATCATCCGTGTGCCTGCGTTGTAGGGCAGGTTGGACACGCATCGCCAACCACCGCCATCAAGCAAAGTTGAGAAATCGATTTGCGCTGCATCGGCCTCGACAAGCTGGACCTCCGGCAACCGGGAACGAATGAAGCCAGCCATATCGCGGTCAAGCTCAACCGCAGTCAACTGTGCCCCCGCGGCCAATAGCGCCTCAGTCAACACCCCTAAGCCCGGACCTATCTCCAACACGCGGCTATCGGTACCAACCCCAGAGGCCGCCACAATTTGCTGAACCACCCGAGTTGAACATAAAAAATGCTGGCCAAAGCGCTTTTTGGCACCCTGCTCCAACTGTTTCAATAAAGCTGATGGGTGAGTCATACGGCCCCAGGGACCCACTGGGCGCGAGCCCCTCGGTCTAAACCATGGCGTTCACCATTCAATAAACGCAGGCGTCCGGCATGGGCAATCATCGCGGCGTTATCGGTACAGCGGTGGCGGGGTGGAAGGCAAAGCTCTGCACCCAGAGTGCCCATGGCCGCACGAAGCTGGGTATTGGCCGCCACGCCACCCGCGATCGTCACCCGGTTTACACCGGTGATGTCCATGGCCCGCGCCACCCGGTTGGTGAGCACATCCACCACCGCCTGCTGAAACGAAGCGCAAACATCCTCTGGCGATGCGGGCTGTGCAGACTCGAGATGGGCCCGCACGGCGGTTTTCAGCCCCGAAAAGCTCATGTCCAGCGCCCGAGTGCCCACGTGGCCGCTCGGGGTTTTCGGAGGACGCACCTTCGGCTGGGGACGGGGCAGCTTGACGGCCCAGGGGTCTCCTTGGGCGGCCATCTTGTCGACGGCAGGACCGCCGGGGTAGCCAAGCCCCATCATGCGCGCGACTTTATCGAAGGCTTCACCCGCGGCGTCGTCCACCGTTTCGGCCAAAACCTCGTAATCACCCAGCCCTGAAGCCAAATACAAACTGGTGTGCCCGCCCGAGACAACCAATGATAAAAATGGGAAATCGGGCCCATCTGGCTCAAGGGTGGCCGATAACAAATGACCTTCCAGATGGTTGACACCGATAAAAGGCACCCCCCAGCCCGCAGCCAAGGACTTCGCAAAGCACAAGCCCACCAACACCGCACCGATCAAGCCTGGCCCAGCAGTAGCAGCCACAGCATCGGGCTTTTCGATACCCGCTCGCGCCATCGCAGCCGCCATTGTGCTCACGATTTTGTCGGCGTGGGCTCTGCCAGCAAGCTCGGGAACCACCCCACCATATTCGGCGTGTATTTCTTGTGTGTGCACGACATCGGACAGCACGCCCGCAGCACCCACCACGCTGGCGGCGGTCTCGTCGCAGCTGGTCTCTATACCCAAGACGTTCATTCCGTCCCCTCCGTGCGAGCCGATAACCCGATGGCCCTAAACCTGGCCGGCACCTTAGTGTGTCACCCGTTTTATGTATGCCTCAAAGTCAAAGCGCCCCTCATCTTGTACGCCATCATGACAGCCCGCACAGGTCTGCTCTGAAGGGGCGCGTACGATATTTGAGTGCATGGGGGTTTGGGTATGCGCCAACCCTGGACCATGGCAGGACTCGCAACCCACGTTCTCCAAGCCACTCACCTCGCTTGGGTGGCTTGGCCCGCTGGGTTGGCCCGCACCGGTCACATGACAAGACCAACAATCTAAATCCCCGGAGCGACCCACCCGCTGCAAGGTTGACCACGCATAGGCATGTGGCGTGGACTTCCATTGGCCATGCTGCTCCTGATGGCAGCCCAAGCACGCGGTATCGCCTACGAAATTACTGCCCCGAGCCGGTTTATCGGCCTTGAGCACCACCGCTCCAGAGATTTGAGCCTTCGCCGCAATGACCAGGGCCTGAGTCTTTGAATGATCACTGATGTCATCGTTCAGGCCCCTCAAACGATTTTTAAGCAAGTGACGCGGACGCTCTCGCATGTTTTCGTCGATAAGGACTTGCGCTTGTAAGCGCTTAAGTTGCCCATCCAACCGCTTTAATCGTGGGTTTGCACGTTTTTTTGAGGCCCCGTCAGCATCTTTTTTAACTTTCTTTTTCGTCCGCTCGATACGGCTTTTGACCGACTTAATCTTGGCGTGGAGCCTGTCTGATAGACCATCGACGATAAAACCTGAAGCACCCAAGACTTGGTCGATTTTTACGATGCCGAGCTTCTTTCCTCGGGTGCCTGTTGACACCTGAATTGCCCGTTCGCCCAAACGCCGCGGGGGCTTCATGGCCACCCGGCCATGCCCATTGACAACCACATCGACATTGCCGAGGGCTTTGACCAAGCCAAGGTCAGCCTCATCATCTTGGTGCGACAACAACACAAGCATGTCCACATCGCCCAATTTGGCGATGGCTGACTTTAAGGCGGGCACAGGGGCACTAACCGTGCATTCTCCACCGTTGGTGGCCCCCACTACCCCAACAAAGCCGAGGGTCACCCCATCGCGCTCAACAACCCTTCCACCTGGAAGGGAAAAGCCATCACAGTCCAGATTCGCGGCCACATAAGGCAGCGCGTGCATTGCTGCTTGACCAGCCAACCAATCCAAACCCAGGCTCAAATCTGCCTCTCCTGGCACCATCGCGTCGACGCCACTCAAAGCGTATGCCTCCAATATTAGCGCGCCCTTTTGCCGCTGCTGGTTCAAGCGTTTTTTGGATATTTTACCCGTCTTCCACAGCAGGTCGCCCGCATCCACCACGAAGGTGGTGTTCTTTAGGCGGGTCACCTCTATGACCGTCGCTCGTCTGGACAGACCGCCCAAAGGATTTTTAGGTCAACCACACGGCTCAATCTCGCCATGCACATCGGCGGTGTAAACCAACTCGAAGCTCACGCCATCTGGCTCTGGCAGCGGCTTTGGCCCACTCAACCAAGAACAGGCCGCCAACATCCAAGCGCCAATCATTGGGGGGAGCCTTCGCTCGCTTCAGTGGTGAAACCTATCCGTTCACGGCGGGCAGCTTTGTCTGCGTCGCGTTGGGCTTTGCGACCGGCCTCTCGCACCAAGTCCCGCACCACCTCGACCAAGCCACGATGGGCCAAATACACCGCGGAGCGCCCCTCAATACTCACATAAAATCGGGTTTGCTCATGCCCATCGGGACCCAAGATTGACGGCCCCTCAGCTCCGACACGCACCACATGCCGCCCGTCGTCTCTGTCGCGTAAGGTCACCGTAGCCATCGGTTTATCCAACCCATATTGGGCCAAATTTTTGGCGGAATCTTCAACGAATTCATCAACTTCAAGCTCGGCAAATCGGCGTGCAACCCGCTTGGGTGTTGACCCAGAGACCGGCACCCCATCTGCCCACACCCACTGCTCGGCCGCGTATCTTACAGCACCCAAACCCTCGACATCACCCGCCTCGGTAGCGAGCAAGCTCACATCGATGGCCACCACATCCTCGGCGTCCATCCGAACCACACGCCGGTTGCGCATTGTGGCGGGGGCGGGCTCAAACTCGCTGAGCATTCCGCTGCGTGCAACAAACACCGTGTCTCCATCGTCCATCAACACATAGGCGAGGGCGTCAAACTTATTATTATGAGGGGCATCAGCACCCACTCGAATGCGCAAAGGTTGCCGCGAAGCAAAGCGCACAGTCATATCGACCCGCGGTGAATCCAAGCCAAAAGCGGCCAAACTCTCTTCATTTCTTGGTTGAAAACGCACTGCCTTTAATGCGCTCAACCGACCCAGAAGCCGCCTGGCGTGGTCATCATCTGCGGCCATCACCAGCGGTGAACTCATCTGCCACTGCCGTGGCGCCAAACGATCCATCGCCAAAATAAAGTTGGCAGCAGGAAGCCGTAGCGTGGCTGAAAACCCCACCACATCTTTGGAATCGAAAGTGGCAAACCGCCGCTCGCGGAACTCATCGAGGGTCAAACTATAATAGTCGACAGCCGCTTTTTGAACCGTGAATATGTGGTCTGACCCATCTGGCTGAATGTAGTAGCTCACAGAGCTTGGGTTGGGGTCGCCGACCTTAAAGGCGATGATTCTCCCATCTCTAAGGGTCAGGCGCACAACAACTGCGTTGTCACCCAAACCGAAATGTTCGGGATTCTCAGCAGCTTCAACCACCACCGCCCGGGCAGTCAGATCGTGAATCTGATGCTTGACGCGATTGACCATTGACCGTCCAGCCGTGTGGCCTGTAGCGACGATTTTCCAGACGCCGTCAATCTCTGCTAGCTCCACATCTGTGCCATCTGGGCGGAGCACCTCTACCCGAACAAGCGCGTGCTTTTCAAAGCTAAAAATATTGTCGCCTTCGACCACAGACGCAGACATTAAAGACGGCCGCATCCACATCACAATCCCGATGGCGATGCACAAGAACACCACAGCAATAGCCGACCCACGAAAAGCTCTCATCGCCCCCTCCGGCCCCAACGCACCCCAAAGCCAATCAAGCCCACCAAAATGGGCAAGAAGGCCAAACTCAGCCAACGAATCGTCTCTAACTGCTGGGTAGAGATGGCCAACCGTCGCACCTTGTGACGGCGGGCCCCCACCGATGACACCCGCGCGTCCGCCCCCGCCAACCAATGGACCATCTCCAGGGCCAACGTGGCGTTTCCAGGGCCGTCGCTAAACAGACCGTTCGCCAAAAAATCGCTGTCTCCGACCACCATCAACCGCGCAGATCTGCCACCCGCGGCGATGAGATCTGAACCAGGGCGGAGGTTAACCGCGAGCGCAAGATTGACGGGCCCTGCACCATCAATGCCCTCGTCGTACACCGGCGCTCCGTTTTGGAGCTGACCCCCACGCTCAATCCACCCGTCTCGACTGGTGGACAACACCGTTGAAATCTTGACCCCGGTGGGCAAAGTCGAGGCCACCATCAATGGTGCAATATGGGCCAAAACAGGGACCAACTTGGCCTTTGAAATCGAGATGGTGACCGGATGAGCACGCGTGACCGGTATTGGGCGGTCCCAAAATGGAAACACGACGCGACGATCTGAAGCCACGCCACCCACCACACCCACACCCATGCGGTTCAGCATCGTGGGCGCCACATCGCCAGGGTCTAAGGCAAACATCAGCCCGCCCCCCCGGCTCAAAAAGCTAACCAGCGCGTCCGTTTCGTGGGTGGCCAGTACCGCCTGAGGTGAGGCGATCAACACCACCGCCGCATCTTGGGGCACAACCGGCACCAGCTCGCCCAGAGGAGCGGCCAGAAGGTCGAGCGCCTCCACATCGTATCGCTCCACATCGAGTGCTTGGACAAAGTCTGAGAGCCCCGTCGGGCCCCGGTCAGAGACAGCAGGTTCTCCGTGCCCTCCCAAAACATAGACCACCCGCCTGCGGGGGGTATGCAACTGAGAGAAAGCCCGCGCGATGACCGCCTCACCCAAAAACTGGGTTTGCCGTTTGTCCTTGGCCCCAACACTGCGAAAAAGCGATCGCGCAGAAACGTCTACGCGGTCGCTGCCGCGCTGGATCACCATATGACTGTACTCGGTGACCCCCAGGCGCTCAGCAGTGAGGCGCTCTCGGTCAAAGTCGATCAAACGCCAATCGACCACCTGGCTGTTTTTGCCAATGGCGGTCATGAGGTCACCAATGACCCGGTCCTTAAAATTTGCGTCGACCTTTCCACGCTGTGCTGTGAAGGCGGTGATGACGACAGGCCTGTCGTCTGTGTCCAATAATGAAAGCTTGGCTTTCAAGTCAGGGCTCAAGGTGTTCTGACCCTCGGCACTGTAGTCAATTTGAACGCGGGTTTGTACCGCTGCAACATAGAGCAACACCACGATCACAACGCCTAGCAGGGTCACGATGGTCGCATTTGAACCAAAAGCCAATCGACGGCGCCACACCTGTTTCATCGCCACCGCCTCGACTCGAGCGAGCGCCAAGTCAAAAACAAAAACCCGGCGGTGCCGAGCAAAAACCAGCTCACATCAGCAGTGTCCACAACACCCTTGGACATCGCACCCATATGCGTCCTTAAGGCAAGCGCCCTCAGCACCGTACGGGCGGTGGCAGACTGCACCATCTCAGCAGCGGGCCCGGTGACCCAAAAGGGCATCAAAAACAACACCCCCAACAATCCACCCGCGACCGGTTCCTCAGTCAAGCTGGAACTGAAAACGCCGGCGGCCACGAACATCATGCAGCACAAAACCAGGCCCAGGTACCCCGTGGCCACGACACCCCAATCTGGCTCCCCATAATAGGCCAAAATTGCCGGAAATAGGCCGGTCATCAGCAGCAAAACAAGACACAAGGCCACAGTCGAAGCCCACTTTCCGACGATAAGACTCCACAAAGGAACAGGGGCCGTCATCATCAATTCTAAAGTGCCCGACCGGGCCTCCTCAGCAAAATGGCGCATGGTGAGCATGGGAAGCAAAAACATCAGGGCGATGCTGAGGTTGGCCATCATGACCCGAGTGCTGGCCTCGCCGTTGGAGGAGATGCCCATATAAAAGAACAGTCCCGCCAAAAATAAAAACGCGACCAAAAACACCCAAGCCAAAGGGCTCACAAAGGTGACCCGAAGCTCCTTTTTAAAGATGGCCCAGGCTATGCCCATCGCTCGTCTCCAACCAGCCCCAAAAAGGCTTCTTCGAGGCTCGGCGCGTGGCGCTCCATGGCGTGGACGGCGAAACCTTCCACTTTGGCCAACTCCGCGATCTCGGCTCTGGGGTCTTCGGTAGCGTGCACCATCAGCCGCGCAACCCCCGACTGACTACCGAGGTCCTCCACCTGAGACACCCGACTCAGTTGACCAAGCGCCACAGCAACAGGGCGGGTCGTGCCGAGCTCAACACGGTACCGTATGCCCTCGCCCACCCGATTCCGGAGCCCGTCAATGGTGTCGTCAGCGACCACACGCCCGTGGTCGATAACGATGGCCCTGTCGCACAAGGCCTCGACTTCGGTCAGGATGTGGGTGGAAAGGATCACCGTTCGATCGGCGGCAAGGTTTTTGATGAAAGAACGAATGCCCACCAGTTGATTGGGATCAAGCCCACTGGTCGGCTCGTCCAAAATCAGCACCGGCGGGTCGTGGATAATGGCCTGCGCCAACCCAACCCGCTGACGGTATCCTTTTGACAAAGAGCCAAGCAGCTTGTTCTCGAAGCCCTCCAGGCCGACCGCCTCCATCACCGCCCCAATGCGCCGAAGCTTGACGCTGCGGCCAACCTCACGAATATCGGCGATGAAATTGAGATACTGCCCAACAGAGAGCTCCATGTACAAAGGCGGGGTTTCCGGCAAGTAGCCGACACGGCTTCGCACCTGCATGGTGGACTCAAACACATCAAAACCTGCGACTTGAGCGGTCCCTTCAGTGGCCGGTATAAATCCGGTCAGCATGCGCATGGTGGTGGTTTTACCGGCGCCGTTCGGCCCGATGAAGCCCACGATTTGACCCGTTCCGACCTCGAAGGAGACCCCTTGGACTGCGGCGAACGTACCGAAGCGTTTGGTGAGATTTTCGGCGACGATCACGGGGTTACAGCCTCTTTATGCGACATGTGCGCGCACGGAGTGTAATGAGGCATTCACAAAGGGTAAAGAGCCGAAGATGCTGATTGTTCTCCTCGCGATACTCTGGATGCCTCTGGCCGCAGCAGAAACACCCAAATCACTCGCTTTTGAGCGGATCGATCGCGTGGTCGCAATGGTCGACAGCGCTGTGGTGACCGAATCCGATCTTCGGGTGCACACGGCTTTATCGAAGGCTGACCCGTCCCCCTTGTCCATCCTCTCGCCCAATTTAAAAGGGCCCCTCGCCGATGTTATCGACGCCACGGTCATCCGTCTGCTGGCTGGTCGTATCAGCACCTACCAGCCCAACCCAGCACAACTCCGCGCCAGAGTTGAGGCCTACCGAAGCCAGTGGGCCGACATCAACGCATGGGACTCCCACCTCGCCGTACTGGGCTTGGACGAGCGCAGGCTACAACGTGCCATTCACCGCCGAATGGTCATCGAACGGGTCATTCAACGCTCACTCAACCGCCCCAAGACGGGTGAAGAGCAAGCATGGAAGGCCAGCTTTGATGCCTGGATCGCCCGAGAACGAAATCGCGTTCACCTTCGCATGGTTCTGCCGAGCGAGACAAACCCGTGATTCGGCCCGCCATCCACGATGACACCGCAGCATTGGCTGCCATTTTTTCCCAGGCCATCGCAGCAGCCTCAACCCGCACCAGTTCTGGCCACCAAGATGCCATCACCAGACTCATCTCGATGCCCACAGGCATTGTTATTGTCGTG
>DBIS01000287.1 GCA_002296975.1 Deltaproteobacteria bacterium UBA796
TTTGGGCTGTGCTTTGGGCTGAGGGGAAGGCACCACATCTGGAATGGTTGTGGGTGTGGCAGAAGGTGCTGGGGATGGTGGGGCTTGCACGGTGCTTGGGGTGTTGGTGACCGGATCGGGGACAACGAGTTGAGTGCTAACGGCGGCCTCGACTGAAGAATCCCTGAGTTTTAAAACCCGCCGGATGGCACCGCCCACAAGCAGGAGCAGAATAATCAGCACAGCAACCATGCTTCGGTCACGGTTTGGCTTGGTCATGTGAACGGGCGGATCCGCCTTGTCCGGGATGATGTCTGCCGCTGGTGGTTCCGAGGCAGAAGGCCGAAAAGGCAGTGGGGTCCGACCGTCATCGAAGGACAGGCCAGTGCTTATGGGGGGGGGGACCAAATCGTCAGGCACATAGGTGAGGTTTTCGCGACTGGGCCTATCGCTGTGGGGGGCGGCTGCAGTGACGGTTGGGGGTGTGGGCACCGGCAAGGGTCCAGGCCTCGGGGTACGGATGGGGGCTGTTGCCACATCCAGACCGCTCAAGGCTGCATCAACGTCTGCGAGCATTGCTTTCGCGTTCGGGTAACGCTCCTCACGCTGGTAGCGGGTGGCCCGTCGAATAATGGGCACCAAGATGTCTGGCACCCCCTTAAGCATCTCAGGGTCGAGGTCTGCGGCGAATAGATCCATTGGTGTTTGGCCGGTACACATTGAAAACAGTGTCGCGCCCATCCCGTAAACATCGGCAGTATGGTCGACCCCTTTGGCGTTTACCCGTTGCTCGGGTGCCATAAATGCCCACGTACCCATCACCGTTCCAGTCTTGGTGAGGTCCTCTTGTGTTTGCCCCGCACTTCGTGCGATGCCAAAGTCGGTAATTCGGGCAACGCCTTCAGTGTTGAGCAAAACATTATGGGGCTTGATATCTCTGTGGACCACGCCGTGAGCGTGAGCGACAACCAGGGCCTGAAGGATTTTAGATGAATGGCGGAGGCAGTCCCTCACCTCGATACCCACGGCGCCAATGCGATCGAGCAGGGTCCCCCCTTCGACCAACTCCATGACGATCCAAGCTGTGTCCTCGGTCGCGCCAACGTCGTAAACCCGCACGATGTTGGGGTGGTCCAGCACTGCCATCGTGCGCGCCTCGGCCTCAAAGCGTGCCCGAACCTTCTTTTTGGAGGCATAGCTGGGCAGCAGCACCTTGATGGCACGGTCCACAGCCAAACGGTTGTCGTGGGCTCGATAAACGGTCGCCATACCACCTGAACCTATCGGCTCAAAGAGGGTGTAGCGCCCGTCGCCTAACGTCCGAATCTCTTCGCTCAAGACTAATCCTCCGTCCAGCGAACAAAACCGTAGCACAGTGCCTTGACTGCGGCCCGGTTGACATGTTCTATGGAATACATGCTGACCATCTTTTTTAGTTTTTTCATGGCGAGTAGCTTTGCCAACTCTTGGGAACGGACACTGGATCGGGTTGTACCGTCCGTGGTGATGATTCGGAGCTATGCACCGAAAAGTTTCGACGGGAAGGCAGCCGGTAGCAGTTTTGCCACGGGCTTTGTGGTGGACACCAAGCATGGGATTATTTTGACCAACCGCCATGTGGTTCAGCCAGGGCCGGTCGTGGCTGAGGCGGTTTTACAAAACAACGAGGAGATCTCCCTCACGCCAATTTATCGCGATCCCGTCCACGACTTTGGATTTTTCAAATACGACCCAAAGCACGTTCGCTTTCATAAGATGGAGGCATTGCCACTGGTGCCCACGCACGCAAAACAAGGGGCTTCTATTCGCCTTGTCGGATCGGATGCCGGAGAAAAAGTGAGCATTCTGGCCGGCACTTTGGCTCGGTTGGACCGGGACGCGCCTTTTTATGGGGTGGGGCGGTTCAACGACTTCAATACCTTCTATCTTCAAGCAGCCTCGAGCAGCTCTGGAGGGTCTTCAGGTTCACCTGTTTTGGATGTGCATGGGCATGTTGTCGCGCTAAATGCGGGTTCTAATCGAAGGGCTGCGTCGAGCTTCTTTCTTCCGCTCGACCGGGTGGCACGGGCCTTAAAGCTTTTGGTCGCTGGCAAGCCGGTCAGCCGTGGCACGATTCACACCACGTTTATTCATAAACCTTTCGACGAGGCATCCAGGCTGGGCCTAAGCGATGAAATGGAAGCGGAGATCCGTCGCTTCCGTCCCAAAGCGTCAGGGGTTTTGGTGGTAGATCGGGTGCTGAATGGTGGTGCAAGCTCAGGCATGTTGGATCCTGGAGATGTGTTGCTCAGTATCGACGGGATGCGCATCACCGAGTTTGTGCCCATGGAGGCGCTGTTCGACTCAAATGTTGGGAACTCACTCAAGGTCCGGGTTGTCCGGGGTGGGGCGGAGCACTCCTTTAACATCGCCATCGGAGACTTAATGGCGGTGACTCCCGCCGAGTATGTCGAGCTTGGAGACGGTATTTTTCACGACTACTCGTACCAGGCAGCCCGACACTATGAGCTGCCCATCGGTGGCGTTTACGTGGCCCGTCCGGGTTATATGTTGAGTTCCATCTTGAGGACTGGGACGGTGATTACCCACCTCGATGGCCACCCCGTCCCCAACCTGGATGCCTTCGTGAAGGCGGTGGAGGGGATCGCCGACAAGCAAGCATTCACCTTGAAAAGCCTGGTCGCCTCGGAGCCGCATCGCCCTCGGGTGGCCACTGCAAATATGGATCGCACATGGTTTGACGCTCAGCGCTGTCGCCGTGTAGATGGCGAGCGTGGTTGGGCCTGTGTGCCTTTACGGCCGGCGCCAGACAGTCCAACTTTGAAACCGGTGACCGCGGCCCCCATGATGGTGACGCATAAGATCGCGCGAAAACTCGCAACAGGAATGGTGATGGTTCGGTTTCGAGTCCCGTACAGAACAAATGGTGTTTACAGCGGCGGCTTTGTTGGGGTGGGCTTGGTGGTCGACGCTGAAAAGGGCTTGGTGCTGGTCGACCGAGACACCGTGACCGTTGGGCTGGGCGATGTGAAGGTGAGCTTTGCCTCTTCTGTCGAGGTCGACGCTGAAGTGGTGGCCCTGCACCCGCAGCACAACCTCGCCCTTATTCGCTACGACCCGAAAGCGATCGGTGAAACCCAGGTGAAGGCCATCCGCTTCGATGGCGCTAGATTAGAGCCAGGAGACAAAGCCTTTCACGTGGGCATGAGTATGAGCGATCGCATCGACGCAGAGCCCGTCACCGTGTCTGATCTCCGTGGGCTTTCTTTACCCCTTCCGTCGGTGCCCTTTTTCAGGCAAATCAATCTCGAGTTGATCGACACCAAGGGTGCTGAGGCAGGCTTTATGGGGGGTGTGTTGACCGACAAGCGCGGTCGTGCCTCGGCCATGATCGCCTCTTTTCCGATTCCAGATGATGAGGATGGCGCCAGTATTTGGCGCGGTATTCCTGGGCGTGTGGTCAATGCATTTCTGCAGGACTCTAGCGGCGGCTTGGCGGTCGGTGTCGAGTGGGGTGCCACAGGCTTGATTCACGCCAGAGAGCGGGGGATAAGTGATGCGCATGCTGCAGCCCTAGAGGCTCACGACCCAGAGAAGCGGCAGGTGCTAAAGGCGGTCCGCGTCACACGAGGAAGTCCCGCTGATGGGGTGGTCGAGGCAGGAGATATACTGCTCAGCATCAATGATGCCCCAGTCTCGCGCATCGGGGAGTGGTCTCAGGCGGTTCAAGGATCAGAGATGACCTTGAATCTCCTCAGGGGCCAGCAAGAGGTTTCGGTGACATTAAAGCCCCAGTTTCAGTCATCGAAGGCATTCCACCGTGTACTTCAATGGGGTGGAGCGCTGTTTCAGGCGCCCCATCAGCCTTTGGCCAGTCAGCGAGGCCAGCCCACCGATGGCGTATACGTATCGTATTGGTGGAGGGGCTCACCTGCAGGTCGTTACGGCTTAAGACCACTTCGAAGGGTGGTTTCGGTCGATGGGGTAGCCACGCCAGACCTCGATGCTTTTGCAGCCGCGGTGATCGACAAGGCAGATGGAGAAGCTGTTCGGCTCACCACAGTAGACCTCAAAGGTCGCAAGCGCATGATCACCATGAAGGCCGACACGGACTATTGGCCCTTGGTTGAGTTGAGCCACGGTCCATCGGGTTGGGCGCGTCATGCCGTGCGCGAAACCGCCAATGGGGATATCGGGGCAGATGGAGGCGCTGATGCCGATCGTTGAAGTAGTCCAAGGTTTTCGCTTTGAGTCCGCCCACTTTTTACCCAATGTGCCGGATACCCACCGCTGTAAGACCATGCACGGTCACTCTTATCGGGTGGACGTTCATGTGACGGGGCCGACTGGTGAGCGCTCGGGGATGGTGATCGATTTTTTTGATGTTGACGACGCTTTTGAGCCAGTGATGGCTGCTCTTGATCATCAAGTCCTCAACACCGTTGAGGGTTTAGAGAATCCAACCGCTGAAAACATAGCGATTTGGATTTTCAACACTTTGTCCGGCCTGAAAGGCATCAGCAAAGTGGTCGTCCATGAGACCGAGTTTAGTCGGGCATCATACCAGGGCTGATTGGCTTAAAAGAAAGCTTGAATGCCTGTAATCCAACGACCTAGGATGAGGTTGTGGATGTCGTGGGTGCCTTCATAGGTCTTGACGGATTCCAGGTTGGCCATGTGGCGCATGACTGGGTATTCGTCCAAGATTCCATTGGCCCCGTGCATGTCTCTGGACATCCTGGCAATCTCGAGAGCGATATCGACATTGTTCATTTTGGCCAAAGAGACATGTTCAGGAATCATTGTTCCATCGTCTTTCATCCGGCCAAGGTGGATGGCCAAGAGTTGACCTTTGGTGATCTCACGGAGCATCCACGCCAGTTTATTTTGGATCAACTGGAAGCTGGCGAGAGGCTTGTCGAACTGGATGCGTTCGGCTGTGTATTGTCGGGCTGAGTCAAAGCAGGCCATTGCAGCACCAAGAGCACCCCAGGCGATGCCAAAGCGGGCATTATTTAGGCAACTGAAGGGGCCCTTCAGACCTTGAACATTGGGGAGGATTCTGTCTTTAGGGATGCGGCAATCTTGGAACACGAGCTCGGATGTGATCGAGGCCCTCAATGAGTGTTTTCCTTTCATCTCGGGAGCAGTGAATCCGGCGTCGTCTTTCTCGACGATGAATCCGCGTATGACGCCATCGAGCTTGGCCCAAACGATGGCAAGATCCGCGATGGTACCGTTGGTGATCCACATCTTTGCACCGTTAATGACGTAAGCGTCACCGTCGTCGACGGCCGTGGTCAACATGCCACCAGGGTTAGAACCAAAATCGGGTTCAGTGAGACCAAAACACCCGATAAGCTCGCCTGTGGCCATGCCTGGCAGGTACTTTTGCCGTTGTTCTTCGGTGCCGTGTTGGTGGATTGGGTACATGCACAATGAGCCCTGAACAGAGGCGAAACTGCGGATCCCAGAGTCGCCGCGTTCGAGCTCTTGGCAGACCAGGCCGTAAGCAACATTGGACATACCAGCGCAACCATAGCCTTCTAAGTTGACTCCGAGAAGCCCCATATCGGCCATTTGCTGGGCCAGATCTCTTGGGAAGGTACCCGCGCGGCAATGGCTCTCGATAACAGGAATGACCTGGTCGGAAACCCATTCACGGACGGCGTCACGCACCATGCGCTCCTCGTCGGTGAGCATGGCGTCGATATTGTAAAAGTCGATGGCTTCAAAGCGGGACATTGGGTGTCTCTCGAGTTTGGTGTTGTCTGTTGGGTGGGATGCGGCTGCAGTCTTAGCTGCGCCATCCGCCAAGGGCTCGGATGGTCTCTTCTGCGGCGAGTCTAACTTTGATGTCCTTGTCTTCAAGTCGCGCCTGAAGGTCTTTTAGGGCGGCTCGTGCCCTTAAGTCTTCGAGGGCGCGGCAGGCCTCAGCGCGTACATCTGGGTGGCTGTCGCTGAGGGCGTTGATGACGGTAGGGATTGCGCGCGGGTCTTCTGTAAAGCCCATCAACTGCACGAGATAATATCGAATGACCGGCGGGTCCATGGAGAGCCCATAGGCCTCGATGAGGTCAGGGAGTGCATTGCCGCGATCGAAAAGAATGTCGTCAAAGGCCCTGTCGACCCGCAATGGATCCTCGTCCCTGAGGGCTTCAAAGAGGTCGGCATAGCGCGGGCGCATGGGCTTCCACCGTGGTCTTGGGTGCCTCGCAACCGTAACCGATCGGTTACTGTCTGGCCGCGAATGAGAATCCTTGTCACCAATGATGATGGGCTGGATGCAGCCGGTTTGGGTGCCCTTGAGGGTGTGGCCACAGCTTTGGGTGATGTCAGTGTGATCGCCCCCCATCAAGAGCGCTCTGGTGCAGGGCATTCTCTCACCATGCACGCCCCCCTTCGGGTAGACCCGCGCGGGGATAAACGGTGGGCCTGTTCGGGTACGCCAGTCGACTGTGTGTACCTTGCGATTCACAGTTTGTGCGACGGAATGCCGGAGTTGACTCTTTCTGGGATCAACAAAGGCGCAAACTTGGGCGATGATGTGTTTTACTCAGGGACCGTGGGGGCTGCCCGAGAGGCCGCTCTTAATGGAATCCCAGCACTCGCAGTGAGCCTCCACACCGCCGGATCAGACACTACTTTCCATTATGAGGCCGCCGCTGAATTCGCCTTGATGGTCGCCAAGCAGATGATCGAGCACCCCTTGCCACATGGGGTGCTGCTCAATCTAAATGTGCCAAACTTACCGCTTAATCAGATAAATGGCCTTGAAATTTGTCGCCTTGGTCGCCGCCATTACGAACCCATGGTTGAGGCCAGAATCGACCCCCGAAACAAAGCCTACTATTGGATAGGTGGTTCTCCTTTGGGCGAGCTCATGGGGGAGGGGACCGACGGATATTGGATCGCCCAGGGCTTTGCGACGCTTACGCCGCTTGGCCTCGACAACACCCACACGGGTTTTTTGAGCAATCTTGAGGGATGGACCTTAAACCCGAGGAAAAGGAGCGAACATGAGTGACTTAGAGACCAAATTAAAGGCCAGTATTCGGGACATTCCTGACTTTCCAAAAAAGGGAATTATCTTTAAAGATATCACCCCGATTTTGTCGGACCCAGCCCTGTTAGGCGCAGTGATCGACCAGATGGCGGCCTTGTTTTCAGATGCGGGAATCACTGCCGTGGTGGGCATGGAGTCTCGGGGCTTTATTTTCGGAGCACCATTGGCCCTCAAGCTTAACTGCGCCTTTGTCCCGGCCCGAAAGCCCGGAAAACTGCCCTATACCAGCGTGGGCGTTGATTATGAGCTCGAGTACGGCACTGCGCGTCTTGAGATGCACACCGACGCGGTCGGGCCTCAGGACAAGGTTTTGGTGGTTGACGACCTTCTCGCCACCGGCGGGACAGCAGCGGCCACCAATGCGCTCATCACGAAACTCGGCGCCAAAGTGGTCGCAAACTGCTTTGTGATCGAGCTCGACTTCTTAGGGGGGCGAGACGTTCTGGGTGCTGTTTCGGTCACGAGTTTGGTCCATTATTAAGTACCGGGGCCTCATTGCGAGCGCGGTGCTGGTGGCGCTGACCTATGGGCGGGCGCTTGGCTACGGCTTTCCCAGGTCCATCGACGCCAAGCTTGCTGAGGCGGTGAGCCTGGTAGACGGGCCGAGTCTTTTCAGCGGCATCATGATGGACCTCTCCCGCCTGGTCGACAGCGACCCTGGCTTGAGTGCCTTGTGGCGACCTACAGTCAACCTCGCCTATTTGTTTTCTGGATGGCTTGGGGAAGGTGATGCATGGGCTTTCCGCCTGGTGTCGATGACGGCCCTGGTGGTCATCGCCGCATCTGCGCGCCATATGGTGGGCCGCTCGCGGGGGCGGGACCTGGTGTTAGCGCTGACGGTATTTCATCCGATGATGACTGCTGCCGTCCTTGACTTGGCCTCGATGCCGTCTTTGCTTATGGCGATGTTTGCCATATTGGCTGTTTCGAGCAGAGGCCGTATCGCATTTTTGGCGACCCTGGCTGCGATGGGCGCCCACGAGGCTGCGGCGATAATTCCCTTTATTGCCATGGGTTTTAGTCGGAATGCCAAAGGCGAAATGAGGGACCACGGCCGTTGGCGAACCCCACTGCTCGCGGTGTTGAGTTGGTGGGGATTGTTGAGCCTGCTCAAGGCTTTGGGTGTCCTTGGGGCTCAGGCAATATCAGTTCCCAATGTTGCCGGGTTTAGCCAAGCCGCTGCACATGTTTGGTTTTATTTGGCCCGCTTGATCATCCCCACTTCACCCGTTTTTGCCCGAACACCACCCAGTTTTATTGAACCATGGCCGGCCTTGGCCTGGCTCGGGCTTTTGTTTGTTCTTTGGCTCTCGATTCGGGCTGGGCCCTCGAGAAAAACGCCTATTGGGCCAGGTTTTGCCGCCGGAGTTGTTTGTGTGTTGTTGGCATTGCTCGCATCGGGGGGGCTGTTGAGTGAAGTCCCTGGATATGGGGAGGGGCGCTGGCTTTCTCAATCGTGGGTATGGCGTGGATGCTGGCCTCTCGACCGAGCCCACGGCTGGCAGCATGGACGGTGGTGCCGATTTGCGCTGTGGTAACGGTGTTGAGGGTTGGCGTGTGGGCCGAACCCATCAACCTGTGGGCGGAGTCTCATCGGGCTCGGCCAGCCGATGCGATGGTCTCTTTAGAGTATGGGAGCCGCTTGATATCTTCAAAGCCCAACCTCACTGTGGCATTGATGGAACAGGTGCTGGCTGCTGATGCTTCTCCGGAACAACGCAAGCGAGCCCACATTGGGGCCATTCAGGCGTGGTTCGAAATTGGAAACGAAAAACGAGCCTTACCCCATCTCTCTGCGGTTGCGGACCCCGATGAAAAAGAGGGGGGATGGTTGTTGGTGCGCCGCTGTATTCTCGAAACCCGTGTAGGGTTTCGAGAGGTAGACTATCCGGCCGGCACGGTGTTGAGCCCTCTGGCGAGGGTTTGTGCTGAGGCTGCGACACGCTTTCCTCGTCATGCAGGGCTTGCGAATGCAGCAGGTGTAGAGGCGGCTATCCGCGGAGACATCAGTGCTGCTCAGACATTTTTGGAGCGCGCGCTGGAGATCGCTCCTCATAATGGAGAATATCGCCGGAGCTTCAGCCTTATTCCCATCAATGTTTGGGCATGGGGTGGAGACGAGCCGCTCAGTCCAGATCGGATGGCGAGCCCTTAAGCAGGGCGTAGGCCTTGTGTACTGTCTGCTCCAGGTCCTTAAGCTCACCTGAGTTGTCGATAACTTGTGTCGCGTGACTGGCTTTTTCGGCCATGGGCATTTGGGCCTCTATCCAGCGCATAGCCGTGGCGGAATCACAGCCTTTTCGCTCAGTAAGTCGCCGTATTTGTTGGGTTTCTGAGCATGTGACAACCCAGAGGTGTGGGTACAAATTGGCGGACCCCGTCTCGACCAGCAAGGCCGCCTCAACAAATACAGTTGGGGCTCCACAGACTTGGGCAGCCTGAATGCGGGCGTTAATCTCGGCGTGAATTTTGGGATGGGTAATGCCCTCAAGCTTGCGGCGAGAAGCAAGGTCGTCAAAAACGATTGCACCCAGGGCTTGCCGGTCGAGGTCACCCGATGGGAGAAGCACGCGCGCTCCGAAGGCATCAATAATATCGGCCAAGGCCTCACTCCCGGCGGCCACAACTTCTCGGGCGACGTCGTCAGCGTCCACCACACGGGCACCGAGGGTGGATAGGATTTTCGCGACTGCACTCTTTCCAGTCGCGATGCCCCCTGTCAGACCAACCAAGGTCAAGGCGTGC
>DBIS01000173.1 GCA_002296975.1 Deltaproteobacteria bacterium UBA796
CTAACCGACATTTCAGGGGTGAGGTTTCTGTATTGACCATCAAAAGGCGAACAAAACCGCACACCCTCTTCGGTGACTTTGGTGCGATGCCGCAAAGAAAATACCTGATAGCCACCAGAATCCGTCAATATCGGGCCATCCCAGCCCATAAACGAATGGAGGCCACCCAATTCGCCGATCAAGCCGTGGCCTGGCCTCACCCACAGGTGGTAGGCGTTGCAGAGCAAAATTTCGACGCCAGCCGATTTAAGCTCTGGTGGCACCAAACCCTTGACTGTCGCCTTGGTACCCACGGGCATAAAGGCGGGCGTTTGAATATCTCCATGGGGTGTGGTCAACACACCTGCGCGGGCATCTCCACAACGACTTGTTTCGGTATAGCTCAGCACACTCATTTTTCTTCACAGTCCAGTTGCTCAAGCAGCATTGCGTCTCCATAGCTATAAAAGCGGTAGCCTAAGGCCACGGCCTCCGCGTAGCCCGCGAGCACGCGATTGTACCCCCCAAAAGCACAGACCAGCATCAATAGTGAGGACCGCGGCAAGTGAAAATTGGTCATCAACCTGTCGACCACCTGAAACTTATAGCCAGGCTGAATAAAGATATCCGTTTCCCCTGCTCCAGCAGCAACACCCCCGCTTGAGAGCGCGGCCGACTCCAGGGTTCGGGTGACTGTTGTCCCGACTGCAGTCACCTTATGCCCACCGGCCTTGGCCTTGGCGATAGCAGTGGCCGTGGCCTCAGGGATATCGTAGCGTTCGGTGTGTAAACGCCCTCTGTCCAGGTCGATCGGGCGCAGATTCCTGAAGGTGCCTGCACCCACATGAAGGGTGAGCCGGTGAAGGCCAACCCCCCGCTCTCCCAATGCCTGAACAATCTCGTCGGTCAAATGAAGACTCGCCGTCGGCGCGGCCACAGCACCGGGCTTGTCGGCGAAAATGGTCTGATATCGCTGCTCGTCTTCCGCTGTGGCATCTCGATTTAAATACGGCGGCAAAGGCACGTGCCCACATGCAGCCATGACGGTTGCAGGGTCTGATTCAAACTGTACGGACCGGGCGCCCTCGGATCCGCGACCCCCAACAGTCACGCTGTGAATGGATGGACTTCCATCTCGCAACAAAAGAAGTACCCGCTCACCATCTTTGATTCGCCGGCTCGGCCGCACCATCGCCATGTCAAGCCCGATCAGCAGCAGCTCTACACGGCCGCCAGTCTGCCGGCGGCCAAACAATCGTGCCCGTAGCACGCGGGTGTCATTGACAACCAACACATCACCCTCAGAAAAAGCCTCGACCAGGCCACGAATCGGGCCGTCATGCCAACGGTGGCCCACAGCCCGCAAAAGACGACCACCATCTCGCTCCACTGGTGGCACCCGAGCGATGGCCCCTGGCGGCAACTCAAAACTGAAAGGCGTTAAACGCGGGTCATCAGACTCCATTTCAGCCAGCCCCACCAGCGCCTTCGTCTTCTTCGGCCGCCAATAATACTTCCTCAGCGCTCAGGCGCCGCAAAACCACATCCCTTGGCGCGTCGATACATAAACGCACCCAATTTCCCTTGATCCGCTTCACGTGAATGCGTATATCTGGCCCGATCTCGAGCACCTCACCCTCTTTGTGGGTCAACACCAACAATGCCCTCTCCTCGGTTTTCGTGCTGCCATCTAACCCGCAGCGCAATAGGCGTGGGAACTGTGAGGTGAAACATGTCCGATCGCATCCGTACCATTCGTCGAAAAAAAGGTGCCGCCAAGCCTGAACCCACCGGGGCTGCTGTAGAGGCATCCACCGAGACGGACGCCACTGTTGTGGAGCCTGCACCTGTTGTGGCATCAAAGGCGCCCCCAGCGGCTTCACCCCCACGGATCGACGCCGCGGCTTTAGAGGCAGAAGCCAAAGCCCTCGGCGCCGACGCAATGGCCACCTTGATGGCGAGCGCTGAACCCGTCGCTCCACAGCCCGGCCAACAGGTCGAAGGCACCGTGGCCAGCATCACCAAAACCACCGTATTTTTAAACATTGGTGCCAAATCTGAAGGAACAATCGATCGCGAATCCCTTCCAGAAGACCAAGAGATCGCGGTTGGCGACACTTTGTCTGCCTTTATTATATCTGCTGGCACAAGAGGCATAAAGCTCGCGGTGAAGCGCTCGGGCGCAGGCTCACGGGAAATGCTCGAGGAGGCATACCGAGGGAGAATCCCGGTTGAGGGCGTGGTCGATGGCCGCAACCCGGGTGGCTTCAACATCATGCTCGGTGACATCCGGGCGTTTTGCCCAGTCTCGCAAATTGCACGGCACGCCGGTGAAGACCTCGATGGCTTCGTGGGCCAAACCATGGTGTTTTTGATCACCGAGTTCAAGGAGCGCGATGTGGTGGTGAGCCACCGGGCATACGCAGAAGGACAAGCGGCTGAAGAGGCCACCAAAACAATGGACAAGCTGCGCGAAGGCGATGTTAAAGAGGGCACGGTCGTGTCGGTTCAAGATTTCGGCGTCTTTGTGGAGCTTGGCGGCGTGCAGGGCCTGCTTCACAAAAGTGAGCTTGGCCATGGCCCTGATATTGAGATGCCAGCCAAAGGTGATGTGGTCACCGTGCGCGTCAAAAGCATCGATCGCGCCAAAGATCGCATCAGCTTGGGACTCAAAGACCCAGCTGCGAGCCCATGGGGCGCTGTGGGCACCGACTTTATCGAAGGCGACCAATACACTGGCACCATCACGCGCATCATGGACTTTGGGGCTTTCGTCAAGCTCGCGGAAGGCATCGAAGGCTTGGTTCACATCTCCCAACTCGCCGACCACCGGGTGGATCACCCCCGCTCGATCGTCAAGACTGGCCAAGAAGTGACTGTGCATATCCTTGAGATCGATGTCGAGCGCAAACGCATCGGTCTCAGCATGAAGGGCGATGGTGGCGATGGCCGGGCGGCTTGGGGTAAGCACAAGCGAGACGAGCCCAAAAAGGCGCAGTCCTTAGGAACCTTCGCAGACCTCTTTGGAGATATTAAGCTCGGCTAAGTCGTGCCGCGATGGCCTGAAGGTCTTCGAAAGTTTCGCGCTTGGGCGTGTGCTCTCCGCGGGCTGCGAGGGCCAAAATAGCCTCGGGGTGATGGGTCACCCGTGTATCGGCTTGGCCACCGCCCCAAGATAAAGTCCGCCACCCCCCCCGGGATGAGGACACGGTGTCTTCGCCTGAAAACAAAGCTTGTGCAGCGAAGGTTCCCATCAGCAACACGACCTGTGGCGAAAAGCCGTCCAAAGCCAGCTTGACACCAGCACCGATATCTTGGGGCGAACGTCCATCGCGAATCAGGTCGACGATGGCAACACCAGCGCGCGAGGTGCCCACTACATTCTCAAGCATACGGTCGAGCATCTGCTCCGCGGTATCTGATGAGCCCGAGCCCCGAATCACCAATAGCGGCGCGTCGACAGGGCCCGACGTGGTGTGGGTAGCGGGTGCATCCATCAGCGCCGTCCATTTGGCTGAGGCGCTGGCCCGTTTTTCGGATGGAGACTGAACTTTCGACGGTAGGGCCGATGGTGTTGATTGGGCTGGAGGGGCCGCCGGGCGCGCGGGTGAGACACGCGGCCTGATTTGTCGCTCACGACCTGCTGGTGCATCTCGCGGAGCAGCCAAAGCCTCCGCACTCAACCGCTCCACACGCTCTCTGGGTAGGGCTTGCTGTCCGGTCAGTTGAGCCCAATCCAACCAAGCGTGAAGGTCGGCGCTAAGGGCCGCAAGTTCATCGTAGACCTGACTCATAGGGGCAACCGGATTCCGCGGGCACGGAACATTCCCACCACCCGCAACACGGGTAAGCCGACCACATTCAACCAATCCCCTTCTATCGACGCCACAAGCCAGGCCCCCTGCCGTTCTACCATGTAGCCTCCCGCGCATCCTCGGGCCTCTCCACTGGCGATATAGGCATCGATCTCAGCGTCGCTCACATCCCCACGAAAATGGACCATCGTGGTTTCGGTTTGAACCTCCATTTTCAACCCGTCCCACAGGGCTACAGCGGTACTGAGCGCATGACTCCGCCCGCGCATTTGCTTAAGCCGCCGGCGCCATATGTCGTCATTGGCTGGCTTTCCGATGACCTCACCGTCCAAGTAAATCACTTGGTCAGCCCCCAACACCCAGGCCTCAGGGCAACGTCTAGCGACCGCTTTGGCCTTGGCTGAAGCCCGAAGCTCAGCGGTGTGAACAGGGCCATCGCCAACCCATAAACTCTCGTCTACATCCGATGCCACCGCAGTTGCTGAGATGCCCACATCGGCCAACAACTGCAAACGCCAAGCACTCGTCGACGCCAGCACGATTCTGTTCATGATTCCCACCTTGCATCCAAGTGCTTTCGCGCGCGGATCATAAGGTGGCAAGCAGGTGATGTCCTTGGTACGTGTGCTAAACAACCCATTGAATCAGAGTTGGACTGACCGCCATGAGCAACCGCGCCGTCGGCATCGACCTCGGGACAACATACTCCGCACTCGCTGTGGTCAATCAACACGGCGTCCCAGAAGTGATCGCGAACGCAGAAGGCGAACGCATTACCCCCTCGGTAATCCTATTCGACGGCGATGATATCGTGGTGGGAAGCTACGCCAAACAAGCGGCTGTAGCCTACCCAGACCAGGTCGTGGATTTCGTAAAACGGCATATGGGCGACCCCGATTATGGGTTCAGCTACCGAAACGAAATTTACAGCCCGCCAAAACTATCCAGTTTTATCCTGGAAAAGCTCAAGCATGATGCAGAGGTTCGGTTGGGTCATCCAATCCATGAAGCCGTCATCACCGTTCCTGCTTACTTTGGTGACCAACAAAGAAAAGCGACGCTCAGGGCTGGCGAAATGGCCGGGCTCAAAGTCCTAAAGCTGGTCAACGAACCCACCGCAGCGGCCTTTGCTTATGGGCTGGCCAATGCCGGTCGCGACATGACCGTGATGGTCTTCGACCTCGGGGGTGGCACCTTTGATGTGACCCTGGCCGACCTCAAAGGCAACGACATCACCGTCGTCGCAACAAATGGCGACCATCAACTGGGCGGAAAAGACTGGGATGAGGCGCTGATCAAATACATCAGCGAACGCTTCATCGAGAAACATGGGGTCGACCCACTCGAGGATATGGCCGCATACCACGACCTCCGCCAAAAGTGCGTCAGCGCGAAGCTCTCCTTGACCCAGCGCCCCAAGGTCAACCTGTTCTTTGATTACAATGGCTCCGTGCTCCGACAGGAGATCACCCGTGAGAAGCTGGAATCCCTGACGGCTCACCTGATGGCCAGATGTCGCCTGCTGACCGAAGATGTGCTCAGCGACGCTGACCGAGACGGCGCCTCGGTCGATGTGGTGCTCCTGGCTGGCGGCTCCACCCGCATGCCGATGGTCCGCACCATGATTCAGTCGATGTTCGAAAAAGCGGCTGCAACCGATATCAACCCCGATGAATGTGTGGCCCTGGGCGCGGCACTGACCGCTGCCCTCGAGAGCGCCCGACTCAGCGGTGAAAAGCCACCTGTAGACATCCGCACCCACGACGTCACGAGTCATTCCCTGGGCATGGTGGTCTTCAAGGGCGGTCACCTAAAGAACTCTCAAATCATTCGACGCAACACGCGAATCCCCTGCGAGCGCACCCGAGACGATTACGTCACCTCCCACGACAACCAAGCCACGATGGACTTGTGGTTGGTACAGGGCGAATCCACAGCCCCTCTCGAATGCAACGCCTTGGGACACTTTGAATTTTATGGTCTTCCTGAGCGGCCCGCAGGGGACACCCGCCTTGCCGTTACTTTTAAATACAATGAAAACGGCATCGTGGAGGTGGAATGCATGGACCTCAACAATGGCGCATCATTGGGCCATCGCTTGTCCAAATCGGCCATCAGCCTAGAAGACCTCGCCAGAAACAACGTGCCCCTTCACATCGCCCTGCTCCTAGACTGTTCGGGGTCGATGTATGGCCAGAGCATCACGGAGGCGCGGCGGGCCGCCCAAAGCTTTATCTCCCGAACCCTCGATGGAAAACGCACGCGCAAGGTGTCCTTGGTTGCCTTCCCCGGCGGACTAAAGACCCCAGCCACCAACAATCAAAACTTGGTGCTCGACGCCATTTCAAAGCTTAGTCCGATTGGCTCGACCCCGATGGCCTTGGGTTTGGCCCAAGCGCGAGCAGCCCTGAAACAGTCCACTGGTGCTCAAAAAGTCTTTGTCGTCCTCACCGACGGCCACCCAGACGACCCCGATGGCGCGATCGAAGAGTGCCACCGAATCCGCCGAACAGGGGGCCGAATCATCGCTGTTGGGGTCGGCCGTCAGGTCCAACAAGACTACCTTCGCGCGCTTTGTGCAGACGCAAGCGACTACCACCACTGCGACCAAGCAATCGATCTTGAAGGAACCTTCATCAATTTGGCCACTGAGCTGAGCGACCGAGCATGAGCGCATGACCAAAAAAACGAAACCATCCCCTGAATTGATCCAAATCGAGGAACTGTCCGCTCAAATTGCGGCGCTCAAGGTCACAATCGAAGACCAAGCAGCAGATAGCTCAACCCAACAAAGGGCCTTCGATACCCTGTACGCAGAGCTCAAGCAGTACAAAGACGACTTTATCTTCCAAAATGAGAAGTCCTTGTTGTTGGACTTGCTTCTGTTTTACGACAGCCTCAACTGGTTCCAGACCAGCCTCATCAAAAAAGAGATGGGCCCAGAGGTCGTCGCCGATTCATTCCAGTATCTACTCGATGAGATGCTGGAGTTGCTTTACCGGCGGGATGTACTCCCTATGGAGGCGACCGACAGCTTTGACCGGAAGCGCCAAAAGGTAATCAAAACTGTTTCGACCGATCTACAGGGCGATGACTACGCGATTCACAACGTATTGAAGCGGGGCTTTACACGGGCAGACCGGGTGTTGAGACCTGAAGAGGTTGTGGTCAAGCGTTTCCAACAACAAGACGAAACCAGGGGATAGCGAGGCCGTGGCGAGCACACCGACCAACACCATCTTGGGTATCGACCTTGGGACGACCTACTCCGCTATGGCGGTGATCGATCAATTCGGGAAAAGCACCATCGTTCCCAACGCTGACGGTCACCCGACCACCCCATCTGTGGTGCACTTTTACGAACCTGGCGCTTGCGTCGTCGGTGAAGAGGCGGTCAAGAGCGTTGTCGCGGACCCTGCCAACTCGATTCGCTTCGTGAAGCGCCTGATGGGTGAAGACATCAAGATGGAGTTTTATGGCGAAGAATACACGCCACAAGCCATCTCTGCCCTCATATTGAAAAAGCTAAAATCTGATGCCGAAGAGTCCCTCGGGCATCCTGTGAAAGACGCCGTCATCACCGTCCCTGCTTATTTTAACAGCGCGCAACGGGCTGCCACCGCTGAGGCAGGACGCCTGGCTGGCTTCAACGTGCTCAGCATGATCAACGAGCCGACAGCTGCAGCGATCGCCCACGGCCTAGAAAAGTTCGGCGACGAACGCAGGGTGCTGGTCTTTGACTTGGGGGGTGGCACTTTTGATGTCACCGTCATGGATATTGGCGGTATTACATTCAAAACTGTGGCCAGCGATGGAAATGCTGAGCTTGGCGGCAAAGACTGGGACGACCGCCTGGTCAATCATGTCGCCGAGGCCTTCGCGGAGAAGCACGGTGAGGACCCTCGGGATGACCCCCAGCCTTTCCAAGAACTCTACGAGCGATGCTTGGCCGCCAAACTTGCGCTCACGACCAAACCCAAAGCAGTCGTGCCAGTGAACTACAAGGGCAAGCGCGAGGCCATCACCATCACAAGAGAGACTTTCGAGGAGATCAGCGCCGATCTGGTTCAGCAATGTGAAGAGACCACAAAGCTTCTCCTCGAGAGCCAGTACCTGGAATGGTCTGATATTGATGAAGTCCTTCTTGTGGGTGGCGCCACCCAGATGCCAATGATTCGAAGCATGGTCGAAGCACTTGCCGATGGTGCGAGCTTTCCAGGCATGCGCCCCGATGAAGGGGTGGCTGTGGGTGCAAACCTCGCCGGTGTTTTAAGGCATCAACCCAAACATCCAGCCCTCAAATCAGTCCGAGCCGCCCTAAACGCTCAGGCCAGAGCCAAGAAAAACCCCAAGGACAAGCCCAAAAAGGAGTTCATCCCAAAAGTTGAAATTCAAGACGCATGCACCCACCCCCTCGGTGTGATTGCGCTCGATGCAGACCTCAACGAAATGGTGGTCACCATCATCGAGAAAGCCACGCCGGTTCCCGCTGAGTGCCATGGGCGATTCGCCTATGCCTACGATGGCATGACCGCTGTTCAGGTTGAGGTCACCGAGGGCACTGGCAGCCAACGGGACGAGGTCTTCGTCGTCGGTACAATTGTACTCGAGGACCTTCCACCTCGGCCACGCGGCACCCCGATCGACGTCATCTACAAGTACAATATCAACCAAATCCTTGAGGTCGATGTTGTCGACGTAGAAACCCAAACCATCCGCAGCGCCAAACTGCATCTGCTCGGTGAGCTTTTAGACATGGACGAAGCCGAAGATCAGGTCGCAGAAACAGAGGTACGCTGAGCGATGGACAACCGCAATCTCGATGCCATCCACCGCTTCACGGCCTCCGTGGAGCACTCAGATTTGTACACCTATCTGGGCATCG
>DBIS01000097.1 GCA_002296975.1 Deltaproteobacteria bacterium UBA796
TGTTTGGGCCATGCACAACACGGAGCCATGCGCCCCCCACAGCCTTCCTTTGGGGACCGTCCGACTCACAGAGAAATTTTTTGGACCCGACCCCCAACGTTACGCGCCTGAGCAATTCCAAAAGCTCAAAGCACATATCCACAGTGTGATATCTAGGGCGGATTTATGTATTCAAGTTGAGAACCTGATCGCTGTGGCTGGAACCGCCACCACACTCGCCGCCATGAGTTTAGGTCTCAAGGCATGGGACCGAGAGGCCGTCCACGGACGACGCTTGTCCCTTTCTGAACTCGACGCTTGGATGGACCGATTGTTGGCTTCATCCGCCACTGAGCGCCAAGTGTGGGCCGCCGTGAGCCCCAAGCGAGCAGACGCCCTTTTGGCTGGGGCTGCTGTGCTCCACACCGTGGGCAGCTTGTGCGGTGTTGATGCCATGACAGTCTCGACCGGCGGCCTGCGTCATGGCGCCCTGTTGAGGACCTGAGGCTGTGGACCCCGCTTAGAGTACGCCGAGGGTCAAGTGGGGCAAAAATACCGGCTCATTGCGCTCGCGAATCGGACTTGTGTTGATGCCGAGGTCCAAAGAAGCCGGCCCAACAGGTGTTGAAAACCGCAAACCAGCTCCGACACTCACCCGAAGCCATGGGTCTGCCGACTCCAGGCGCGAGGTCGTCACGATCGTTGAGTCCAAAAACCCAACGTGACCCATATCTGAGAACAAGACCAGGTCCACACCATCCATGCGACGAAAACCAAGAAGTGGCATGGGTATCCGCAGCTCGACGCTGGCCGCAGCCATGGCGTCTCCACCTGTCGCCACCCATTGACCCGACCCGCTGGCGAGGGCCAATCCATCGATGACTGGCTCTGTTTGACTGGGATGGTCAATCTGCGGACGGCGGGCGAAGTTGGCAGGGCCGACACTGTTGGTCGAAAAACCCCTCAAGGTGGTACCGCCACCCAGAAAAAAACGTTCTTCCAAGGGCAAAGTTGAACGGTTTCCTTGGGCGATGCCAAGCCCCCCCCTCCCCACCAAATCGAGCACGACCGGCCCCAAAGGAATCAGGCGCTCAAGCTTGGCGGTCGCACGCATCGTGACATCCCCGGAGAACACCCCATCGCCAACCTCAAAATGGGTCGACCACAAAGTTCCAGACTTGGGGTCGAAGCGGTCATCACGTGCATCGACGACCAAAAGAAGTGAGCCACCACTCACGACCCGCTTACCGGACTCTAAAATGGGGTCGCCTGCTAGGTCTTCACTCAAGCCCAAATAGGGTAACCACGGGTCACCATTGACGAGTGAACCTGGGTCCACATCGACCAACCTCCTGACTTGCACCCGGTAATCGACCATTGCCTCTGCCCGATCTGAGAGGCGCATCTTAAGCCCAACCGCACCGCCAGACCGCGACAATCGCCATGTGGGCTCTTGAATCGTCTCGTGGATTAAGCCCTCCAAAACAAGCCTACCACCCCGGCCAGGGACATATGGCAACTCATACCGGGTGGCCGCCCGCCACACTGGTGAGGCCGTATCGAGGGTCCATTCATCGCCAAACCACCCATAGCCAATGGTGCCGAGTGTGGTGAACCGATGTCCGAGACCGCCCACATTCCGATGGGTAGCCCGGCCTGTGGTTCGAACGCCTTCGTCGGTGGACACACCACCACCGGCCTCCAGAAGGATGTTCGAGCGCTCCTCTAAACGAAGCAGCAAATCCTGAGAGCCCACCTCTTCACCGATAAGCTCCGGGGACACAAGCCTGAATAAGTCCAGGTTGTACAGATTTGACCGGGTCTGCGCGATGGCTTTGGGCGATATTGGTTCACCCACACTCAACATGATTTCACGCTCGACCACATGGCGATGGGTGCGGCGGTTACCTCGGATTACGATGCTTCGAAGCTGAACCTGGTCACCGGGGACGATATTGATGTCCACCACGGCAGTGTCGTCGGCCCGGCTTCGAATAATCTTGAGCGCGGTGCGGACCTCTAGGTAGCCCACGGACTCATACTCTTGAAGGATCGCCTTTTCTAAACTGGCTGCCGCCTGAGCATTGAGTGGCTTTCCCTCATTTTCCTGCTTCCACACATCAACGAGGGCAGCCTCATGACCGATGCCCCCCCTGACATTGAGCGCTTCCAGTAAAACCTGAGAACCGACCTGTATTTTCACATTGAGGTCCATGGGCACGCCAAATCGAAAAGGAAATCCAACCCAGCCCGACCCGCCCTCTCGGGTTTCAATTGTCACGGCGGCATCCAAGTACCCGTCCGCATTAAACCGGTCCTGCAGCCCCTCTTCGGCCTCCGCCACACCCTCTATGGTCAAAATACCGGCACCCAGAGCGTCGTGACTGGCATCGAGAACGATGCCAAGCATTTCCCGTGACTTCAGGGGAGTCTCGCCCGTCCACTGAAACTTCCCAGTCCAATGCCTTGGTCCGGACTTGGCCACCACCTTTATCCGGGTGAAACTATCGGTATCCTTTTCGAGCTCCAGGACAACTTTTGCCATCAAAAACCCACGGTTAGCGTACCAGGCCTCGAGCCGCTGTTTTGCATCTGCCTGAAGATGATCCGTGATTCGGTCTCCACCCCGAATTCCCAGTGTGTCTCTCAGAATCCGCTTATTAGGCAATTTGGGGCCTTTGGCGTCGATCACCAATTGGGAGCCAGAGGCAATCAACACATTGATGGCCACCTCATTGGCATCAGATTCCTCACGGCTAAACAAGTTCACCCGGGCCCGATCCCAACCGCGGGCTCTCAACTCTTCCAGCACGCGCTTTCGGCCAATCTCTTGTTCAGCAGCAGCGACCCGTTGCCCGATCTTGATGCCACTTTTCGCCAACCACCGCCGGACCAACCGCTCAGGGACGGGGACTGTGCCCCCAACGCGAATCGACCGCACCAACTGCGGATCATTCAATTTTATGACCACATCAAGTTCGACCGAATCGGGGCCCTCATCGACTTGAACCGCGACCTCCGCACGGGTCCAACCGCGGACATTTAGCTGGCGTTTCACACGGGAGATGAGCCCACTCGAATCTTCAGCGCCAAACCAAGGGTCGCCCAAATCCACCCCCAACACCCCGCTCACCACCCGCTTGGCTGGCCCACGAGCACCACGGACCCGCAATGCTTGGACCCGAGGCGCATTCAAAACCTGACACACCACCCTCACTACTGTGCGTGCTGGGCCATCGGACTCTCCAATCTGGTCCATGGGCTGAACAAAAGCCTCGACCGCAGCAAATCCGCCGGTTTGAACCAAAAGGGCAACATCCGCCCGTAAGTCACCCGGGTCAAAATCCTCTCCGGCGCGGACCCTTAGAATGGGCTTCAAGTCCTGGCCCTGAACAGCACCTTGGATGGACTCGATTTTCACCTCGCCCACGGTCTCACCGACATACCAAGGCACCTCCGAGGCCCGAGGGGCGCCGGTCAACAGTGCGAAGACGAAAAGAATCAGTCCAATTCCCATCTTATCTTCACATCAAAACCATAAGCGCCGCCCAAATCCAAATACCGACCCACCTGCTCACTCCCCCAGTATGTCCGAGCATAAAGTGTGCGAGCGAGTCGCTGCTCAATGCCCAAATAGGTGTCACTGGAACGACTGATATTTTGCTCGAAAATCATCATGGTACCGGGCAAGCCTACATCAGATAGCTCATTTTCATACAACAAACGCAGCTCAGATGTGACGATTCCAGAACCCCGCTCACTCACCCCTGAGACCAAGTCCAACCGTTCTGGCCGAAGTGGGTCCACAATCCGAAATAAGCCGCCGCGGTCCTCATCATTCAGCCCTGAAAACAAA
>DBIS01000091.1:0-3718 GCA_002296975.1 Deltaproteobacteria bacterium UBA796
CCACCCGCCATCCCTTGGCTCTGTCGTCACCGTTCAGGCCACACAGCTTGTGCAATGTGGCGATCGCATCGCGATTGGACGCTCGGGTTTGGGCACCGGCGAAAGCGGCCATGAACACCTGAGCCCCACGGCGTCCCACCGACGCGATCACTGCAGCTCGCTCCATGGCGTCGGCCAACACACCCAAATGTAAATGCTGCAAAAAACCAATGCTCGGGATGTCGTCCGCATGAAAAAACCGCTTGCTCAGTGCACGCCAAGGCACGGTCAAAAGGTTGAGTCCTGTTTTGTGGCCAGCGAAAGTAAGCAACAATGTGAAGGGGGTTCGATAAGGGCGTGTGAGCACGATGTGGGTCATCAGCGCCCCATCGAGAACAGGCGCCTCGAGCCCATTGAGCGCCCGCAACACCGCGGCGATTTCTGCGCTCATTTCGGGACCAAAACTCACCTGGCGATGGCCCCGGTAGTTGGTGCTCTGCCGCGCAGTCAAAATGCCAACGCTCACTTCATCAAAAAGCTCGCCCTCGGTGACGGGCTCACCGGCCACAAACTCAACGGGTCGCCCAAGGGCATAAAGAAGGGAGGCCTCCTCGGCGTCGGCCTCGCTCAAACTCAGGCGGGTTCGGTAGCCCACTGGTGAGCCCGAAATAAGTCCCAACGGCAAGGTGTATCGATTCCGTTTTTCACCCGCTGCCGCAGGCACAGCTTTGCGTTGAACACGCTGGTCCGGCGAGGGCGGGGAAACCGCGACGAGAGAGACTGGATTTTGGGCCATGGACGAGGGTTATCCGGGCTTAGTCTCTCGTGCCGCCATATCGCTCAGCGAACACCGCGACTTGGCGTTCAACCTCACGCAAGCGGTCGTCGGCGCCCTCAAGCGCGAGCATCCACCAAGCGTCGGCCTCTCGGTAGGTTGCCGGCTCAATGCCAAAGATGGTGGCCAACTGTGAGGGCACATCGAGCTTGGCATCCGTCCAGCCCTCAATTGCACCCCTGACCTCGACGTAGCGGGCAAAACTGAGCGGCGCCATGCTTTGAGATGGCAGGGGTGTCGACGGTTCATCGTCATCGGGGTCCAAATAGGACCGGATGGGTGCGAACTCCTCAGACGGCAATGCTGACACCTGAGACTGGAGCGCTTCGCCAATATTCGGCGCGGGTAAAACCGGGGATTTACGCTTGAGCAGCACGAACAGTGCGGCAACAAACATAAGCCCAAGCACGGCCCCGCCGAACACGCCAACCGCCAATGGTAGCAAAGATGGCAAAGCAACCTCCGCCAGCAGGGTGCCCGATACATAGGTCGGGGTCAAGAGATGCTTGGCGGATGTTCAATCCGGGCGATCACGCCAACGGTGTTTGGCCCCATCAATGGGTGCCTGAGTGGCCGCAACACCCCACCGCCCAACCCCAATCGATCGGCGGGACTGCGGGCCACTCAGGCTGCGAATTCAATCTCGCGAACAGCGACGCCTTGGTTGGCCAGAGGCTGTAAAAAGTCATTGATGATGGTCGTCCAGGCCTGGGGTTCAATCGACCCCAGGTGAATACGATAGGCGAAGGTTTGGGCCGCTTGCGTGCCCTCTGCCCAAGGGTTGACCAAAGCGGAATTGATGCGAACCAAGGGCTCCACTGAATATTGGTCGATCTCCAAATGATTGGAGAGGCGTCCGATGGCCCGATTGGCTGCGTCCACCACGGCCGTGTTTGAGGCGAATTCAATCTCGATCAGTCTATTGGTCGTCATGTTGAGTCCTCTGTGGCTTGTCCCGATATTGGGGTTCGCCGGCAAGATTGCGCCAAAGCATTGACTCGTCAAGTCTAAATCTGGCGAAACATGGCCTTGTCACAGGGATGTCACCGGAATGTATTCGGGGTTTACCGAGACCAAAAGTCCGTATGAAAAGCAAGAAAGGCAGACCAAACCGGGCATTTAGGCCTTTTTGGGCTATATTCAGATCAAACACCCCAAGGAAGAATGTCCAACACCATCAGCCAAGGCCAGATTTCACACGATGGTCCGGCCCGTACGCCCGGGGTGGGCCGCCATTTTTCTGAAGTGGCTTCGGCAGGTGAAAATGCTGGTGAAGGGCCACAAACCACCGACGGCGCCACACAAGCGGCGGCCATCGTCTCAAAACGCCTCGCCCGCCTGAGCCAAGCGGACACATCGAGCGCCCAAGAAGATGCCCGCGTGGACGCTGATATCAATTCAAAAGCACGGCTTATCAGCGGCCAGATCGCCGCCCAGGCGCAGCGGGTTGACGTCAACACCGTGGTGCAAGAGCTTCAAGCACAGTTCCGGTCCAATATGGAGGTGGCGGTCTTGGCTCAAGCCAACCAAATGCCCAGCGCCGTCATGCCTTTTTCGGCATCCGAAGGCAGCTAAGGCCAGCTTATTCGCTGGTCGTCCACGTGCCGCCGAACCAGCCGCAATAATCCTGCGCCTCTGTTTGGGGCATCTCATAAAGGCGATAAGTCAGGCCATTGTCGAGTGCACACGCACCGAGCTCACCTGTGGGGCAGGACTCGAACGCGCCGCCCATATCGTTGCAGTGAGCCTCTATGTCGGCGGCGCCCCATTCTGAGCTGTAGACCGCACAAACATCGGCAGCCAAACACATGTCCAGCGCATCCTCAGCACCAGCCGTATCGGCACCAGCAGCATCGCCTTTTCCACAAGCAGAAAAACCAAGCCCAAATAAAACGAAATACCGCAAAACCATCTAATACTCCTGCCAACCCTTACTATCATGGCCCCGGGTGGATAGTCCTTGGCCATGAATATTCGCACCGATGTCGAGCGCGCCGCCAGACGAATTCAGCCCCACATCCGCCCAACGCCGATGGAGCGGAGCGAGATGCTGGGTGAGCAAGTTTGGCTCAAATGCGAGAACTTTCAGGCGACTGGCTCCTTTAAACTTCGAGGTGCTGCCAATGCACTCCTGTGCTTGAGCGAAGAACAACGAGCCCGAGGCGTCGTGACAGCCAGCAGCGGAAACCACGGGCTCGGCTTGGCCCTGGCGGCGACGAAGCTCAAGATCCCTGCAACGGTGTTCGTTCCCCTAAATGCCGACGACGCCAAAGTGGCCGCCATCCAACGACTTGGGGTGAGCGTGGAGCGAGTCGGCGACGATTGCGTGGACACCGAGGCCTACGCTCGCCTGATCGCGGCCCACCACGACCGCACCTACATCTCGCCCTATAACGACCCAAATATAATCGCTGGCCAAGGCACAGTCGGCCTGGAGATGGCCAAACAAGTGCCGGACTTGGATGCGGTTTTTGTCGCCATTGGCGGCGGCGGCCTCATCGCTGGGGTGGGCGGATACCTAAAAGCCTTGTCCCCAAACATCGAGATTATCGGCTGCTCACCAGCCGCCTCACCGGCGATGCATATGTGCATGCGGGCTGGGGACATCGTAAAAGTAAACTGCCGTGAAACACTGTCTGATGCCACCGCGGGTGGTGTTGAGCCGGGTGCGATCACCCTTCAACGCTGCATCGATGTGGTGGATCGCTCCATCTTGGTGGGTGAGGCCGAGATTGGAAGGGCGATTAAAGATGTCATCCACACCCATCACATGTTGATCGAGGGTGCCGCCGGCGTGGCTGTGGCTGGCTACCGGTCTGTCGCCGACGACTATGCAGCCAAACGGGTGGCCATCATCTTGTGCGGCGCCAACATCGGCGAGGCTTCACTCTTGCGGGTACTCCG
>DBIS01000091.1:4062-9866 GCA_002296975.1 Deltaproteobacteria bacterium UBA796
CGGGTACTCCGCAGCTAATATATAGCGCCCAGAGACGGAGGCCCTCATGAACCCATGGATACTCGCTCTTACTCTTTTTTGTTCCGCACCGGCATTTGCAGACGGCGACTGGACTCACTTTGGCAACGCCTTCACGGTGACCGACAAGCCCATCGCGTCCGCTGATTTTTTGGCCGACCCGAGCAAATTCGAGGGCCAAACCGTCATGATCGAAGGCCGTGTGGCAGATGTCTGCCAAAAGGCTGGCTGCTGGCTGGTCTTGGCTGAAGGCGACAAGAGCATTCGCATCCGCACCAAGGCCCACCGCTTTTTTGTGGCCAAGGATTCAACTGGAAAAATGGCCCGAATCGAGGGCTTGGTCAAATCGCATAAAGTCGATGCAAAACAAGTGGCCCACTACGAAAGCGAATCCCAAAAAGGGGCTGTTGTCCCTGAGAAACAGGCGAATTCTGAGACGGTTTTCGAGTTGATCGCTTCGGGTGTTTCCATCCAAAAATAGGCCTATCCCGCAGACGCGCAGCCTTTTTTAGCTTGACGCACCCCCGGCTCACCCATTAGTAAGTGAGCGCACACTTACTAATGTGCGCACCCATCGGGGATAATCATCGCACGACCACGCCAATTCACGGATGAGGACATCCTCACCACAACCAACGCCGCGATTCTTGAGCACGGCCCCGGTGTGTCGACCACCATGATCGCCAAGCGACTGGGCATGTCTCAGGCCGCCCTCTTTAAGCGTTTTGGCACCAAGGAACGGCTGTTCATCGCCGCACTGACCCGCCCCATCCGTGACAATCCACTCGCCGACCTGGTGAGTGCCGGTCCGAGCGATGAACCCATCCGTGACCAGTTGATCATGATTGGGTCCGGGATTTTAACCGTGATGCGCCGGGTAGTGCCGTGCATGGCGATGCTGCATGCTGCAGGATTCACCCCCAAGAGTTACCTGAGCCATGAAAAGGCACCGCCAATCCAGGGCCGAAAGCTGCTCGCTGGCTGGCTTCAAGCGGCAATGGATAAAGGGAAAATCCGAAAGGCGGACCCCATGGTGATGGCGGTGGGATTTATCGGTATGCTCAAGGCCCGCCCCTTTCGAGAAATCATCCTGGGCGACCACGGTCTTCAATGCACCGATGAAGAATATGTGACCCAACTTGTGGACCAACTGTGGTCGGGCATCGCCCCGGAGACCCCATGAACCTTTTGTTGATATGCAGCATCGCCATGGCTGGTGGGACTGCCACCGAGGACACCAAGGCATGGGTGTCGAGCCTCGCTCAATATGGAGACGATACGCGAGCTAGCCGCAATACTCCATGGTGGACTGGCTTTGAAGATCCAAGCCTGACCATCGTGATTCAGACCGGCCTACAACAAAACCCAGGGCTTGAGGCCGCAAACCTCCGTATCGCGCTCGCGTCGGCGGCCCGATGGCAAAGCCTGAGCGGCCTGCTTCCCCAAGTGTCCTTCGAGGCTGCCACTCAGCAATCCCCCACCGACGCCGCTGGCCTCAGCCCCTACACAGCGAATGCACCCGACTACAGCGAGGCCTTTCAATCCATAGGAACCCTGCTCGCAGATGTGGCCAGGGCGACCGGTACCGACCCCAGCGGTCTTCCCGACTTTTCGGGTGGACAACAAACCGCCATACCCGACACCTATCGTCAGAGCTCCACCATGCTCAAGAGCATGTGGGCGATTGACATCTTTGGTCGCCAGACCCTGCGCACCCTGGCCTCCAGTAAAAACCTCCAGGCCACCCGGCTCGGCCGAGATGCCACCATGCGAGGCCTCACCGGGCAAATCGGCGCGGCCTGGTACGACCTCGTCGCGGCCCGTGAGCAACACCAGGTGGTCAAACGCCAGGTCCAGACCGCTCAAAACATGCTCGAAGTCGTACAACTCCGCTACGAACAAGGCGGTGGTTCTGCCCTCGATGTGCTGCAACAACGCCAACAGTTGGCCGCGACCGCAGCCTTAGCACCCCTGGCAAAAGCGAGCCTAAAACTGGCCCACGGTCGCCTAGCCGTCGCCTTAGGACAACCCCCAAGCGCCGATCTGCCCCCATCCAAAGGCTGGCCAATCCTCGGACCTGCACCCACTGCCGGCGATCCCGCCCAACTCGTCGACGACCGCGCTGATATTCAAGCGGCGGTTCGAAAACTTGAGCGCACCAGTCTAGAACGCGCGGCGTCTTTCTCGGCCCTCGCACCCCCCCTCATCCTCACCGGTCAGATCGGCCGCCAATACCTGACTTTCGACGAAACAGATTCTGTCGACACTTGGGGGCTTGGCGCGGTGATGACCGTCCCAATTTTCGCCGGCGGTCGTACACACGCGGGCATCAAAGCGGCACGGGTGGCACGAGACATCGCAAATATCGAACTTCGGGCGATTGCACTCGACGCGGTCAACCAGGTGGAAAGCGCCTTCGCGATTGAATTGGCCGCTGCAGCCACATTGAACGCTCGGCGCACCCAGGCCACTGCTGCCCAACACGCACTCAACGAATCTCGAACCCACTATGTCCAAGGCCTCGCCCCATATGTCAGCTTGCTCGCCGCGCTTGGCGCAAACCAAGGTGCTGAGCTGGCCCTCTTGGATGCGGAACGGGCCAGGGTTCAAGCCAGAATTCAACTCCACACAGCACTCGGCGGTCGATGGCGGCCCCAATCGGAGAACTCACCATGATGTTCAACAAGAAAACCCTGCTCCCTACCGGTATCGTGCTCGGTGGCGCCGCCCTTGCGGCCTCCATGATCATGTCCGGTGGTGAGGCCGAAAAAGGGACACCAGTCATCCAGGCCCGCTTGATTGAGACGGTGGTAGCGGTATCGGAAGACTTACCCATCCCCGTGCGTGCCACCGGGATAGTCACCGCCGCCACAAAGGTGAGCTTGGTCCCTCAAGTCGCCGGCGAAATCATATACACCGACCCCCGATTGATGCCAGGAGGGCGCTTTACCAAAGGCGATGTCATCGCAAAAATCGATGCCCGTGACTACCGGGCCTTGGCAGACCAAGCTGCCGCCGGGGCACAACGCGCAGCCCTAGACCTCGCCTTGGAGCGCGGTCGGTCCGAGCTGGCTCAGCGTGAATGGGACCTGGTCAAACAAGATGGCAGCACCCCAACAGACCTCGCCCTTAGAAGACCCCAGCTCGCCCTCGCAGAACAAAGCGTGGTGGCCGCCCGTGGCGCACTCACCGCCGCCCAACTCAAAGTTGAACGGACCCGACTTACCGCCCCATTCAACGCGGTCGTCATCTCTGAAAACATCGATGTAGGCCAAGTCGTCTCACCCGGTTTCGCCGCCGTCAGCTTGGTGGGAACCGACCAATTATGGGTCTCAGTGTCCCTGTCGGTATCCGATGTTGATGTATTGCAGTTCAGCGAACGCGATGGTGTGGGGTCCACAGCACGCGTACTTCAACGGCTCTCGGACGGGCGTGTTTTAGAACATATTGGGCACGCGCTTCAGTTGGGTGGTGCCCTCGACGCCCAAACCCGTTCCGCCACTGTCACCGTGGCCATCGATGCCCCATTTGATGACAAAAACTCCCCCATACCCCTGCTCCCTGGTGCGTATGTTGAGGTGGTGTTCGAAGGCCTCATCGCCGAGTCCGTGGTGCGTGTCCGAAGAGAGGCGTTGAGCAACGGTGACACGGTTTGGGTCGCAGTAGATGGCAAGCTGGAGCGCCGCGTGGTGACCATCGCCGGCCGAGATCAAGAGACTGTACTTGTGTCGAACGGGCTGAACAGCGGCGATGAAATCGTTGTGAGCGCCCTGTCCACTCCCATTGCGGGCATAGCCGTCATCAAGGCTGGAGACACACAATGAAGACCACCGGCCCAATCGCGTGGATGGCGGCCAACCCGGTCGCGGCGAACCTTCTGATGGTCATCATCTTGGTGGCCGGCGCCATGGGTATGAGCCGCATCAAACAAGAAGTATTCCCAGAGTTCACCCTCGACTACGTCAACGTATCCATCATCTACCCAGGAGCCAGCCCCGAGGAGGTGGAGCAAGGTGCTTTATTGGCCATCGAAGAGGTGGTCAGAGGCGTCGAGGGAATCAAGCGCGTGGGTGCGACCAGTCGAGAAAATGGCGGATTGGTATGGGCTGAGATGCTCTTGGATGCCGATCGGGACCAAGTCATCGCAGACATCAAATCGGGTGTCGACCGCATCCAATCATTCCCTGAGGAGGCTGAACGCCCTGCGGTGACCTTACTCAATCAGCCCAAGCAAGTGTTGAGCGTGATGCTCTCTGGCGAGGTGCCCCTCGAAACCCTTCATGGCATCACTGAGGACCTCAGAAGCCGGCTAATCTCGGCCAAAGGCGTGACGAAAGTCGAGATCGACGGCATCCCACCCCGGGAGATCAGCATAGAGATCCCACGGGAAACCCTCGAAAGCCTGGGCCTGACTCTCGACCAAGTCGCCAGGCAGATTCGGGCCGCCTCTCTCGAGCTTCCCGGCGGTGAAATCGAGACCCGAGGCGGTGATGTCCTGGTGCGAGTCGCAGACCGGCGGAGCAACGCTCTGGAGTACGGCGACATCATCATTCGAAGCACCATCGGGGGTGCAGTGTTGCAGTTGGGCGATATCGCGACCATTACCGACGGCTTCGCAGACAATGACCGACGCACCCTATACAACGGCATCCCCGCCGCTCAGATCAACATTTACCGGGTGGGTAACGAGACACCAAAAGGGGTGGCCGACACCGCACGTGCCGTGGCTACAGCCTTCGCGGCCACAATGCCAGACACACTCAAGGTCGACTTTTGGAACGACCAATCCGCTTTGCTCCAAGACCGAATGGATCTGCTGATTCGGAATGGCCGAATGGGCCTTGTGATGGTGGTTGGAATCTTGGCCTTGTTTTTAAACGCGCGGCTCGCCTTTTGGGTGGCGATGGGTATTCCAATCAGCTTTTTGGGCTCATTTTTATTGATGCCGAGCATGGATGTGACGGTCAATATGATCAGCTTATTTAGCCTGATTATCACCCTCGGCATGGTGGTCGATGACGCCATTGTGGTGGGTGAAGCCGCCTATTCAAAGATGGAGGAAGGCCAAGATAAAATGACCGCAGCAGTCTCTGGGGCCCAACAAATGGCCATGCCAGTGACTTTCGCGATCTTGACCACCATCGCCGCTTTTGGGCCAATGTTCTTTGTGCCGGGTTTTATGGGCAAGCTCTTTCGCATCATGCCTGCGGTGATCGTGAGCGTGCTGTTGTTTTCCTTGCTTGAGTCATTTTTCGTCTTGCCAGCGCACCTCGCTCACCTCAAGATTCAAAATTTTGGCAAAGGCATCTTCGGAAAACTCGAAGAGATGCTCGATGGCCCTCGGGTTTATATGACCGGTCACCTCAACCGCTTTATCGGTGGCCCTTATAGCCGCGCGTTGTCGGTGGTTGTACACGCCAGATATGTGGCCCTCGCGACCGCCATCGCGACCTTGCTTTTTGCGGTCGGACTCGTCGGCGGCGGCACCCTACCCACAAGCTTTATGCCCAATATCGAGGGCGAGGTCATATCGACATCTGCGAGATTGCCCTATGGCGCACCCACTGCGCGCACCGAGCGCGTTCGAGAGATTCTGGAGGCCTCGCTGGCTAAAACCCTCGAGGAATTGGGCGAAGACGGCGCGCGAGGAGTTTACACAACGGTGGGCTCACCGCCCAAAGTCAATGGCCCCGGTCCGACAGATTCGCGGACGGGCTCGCATCTTTTGGGTATTCAGGTGTACCTGGCGCCGGCAAATGAACGGGATTTTGGGGCGGGCCTGTTTT
>DBIS01000090.1 GCA_002296975.1 Deltaproteobacteria bacterium UBA796
CTGTGGCTGGACTATGGACAGTTTTCATGGACAGGAATGCCCGACCAGTTTGTGGCTCCCCCACTTATTTTCGGCATGATGTGGGTGTCCAATATCAAGTTTGAAATCTGGACCCTCGATGGCATCCGAGACATGAAGCCGGAGCCGACAACCGAAATGATCACCACAGCTTTAGGGCCGGTTCACCGACATCTGTGGCTTCATTGTTTGCTTTTATTGATCCTAATTGGACTCAGTCTGTCGATCTAAATTGTCGCCAGATTTTTGGACCGACAAAAATGAAAATAATCGCTGAAGTAAGGGCGACCAAGGCCCATTCTGCGGGCCCAGCACTGAGTGGTGGCGTTGCGTGTGCGATGAAGTTCATGGATTTTTCCTTAAAGCTTGTCTTTGTCTAAACCCACACGCCGAAGGGCCGACCGTGTGTGCTCACCCAACGAGGCGCTGAACGTTGTTGCGCTGTTTGTGCACCTTCAACAAAGAGATGGCTAACCCGAATGTCCTCACCCTCACCACTCTAGCACTGCCGGCGCAACGGAAATGTCGATAACGAACGCGCGCGCAAATCTCTAATACGGCTCGCAGCATGGCCGACCCAAACCTCCACCCTTCCATCCGCGTGGTTTTGGGCGACGCTATCCGGCTTCGTTGAGAAAACCTTCAAGGGCCATCGCGAGACCCACATCGCCAGCAATGCGGAGCTGCCCTGACAAAAATGCGCGACTGGAGCCGAGCGTGCCGTCCAACATGCGCATAAAAATATCTGTTGAGCACCAAAGTTCGCAATCTTTTGGACCCTGATCAGCGGGCCCCACCCGTGAGCCCTCTTCATCACGTTCAAGCTGCCACGACCCGCCTTCTGGCCCGTCGATATGGAAGGCGACGACCACCGCCCCAGGCAACAGGCCGGACACGGCCGCAAGCGAACGTGGGACAAAACTTTCGAAAAACTCTCGTGGCGTCGTCACAGTCACCCCGCTTTTCCAAGTGGTGGATGCAAGATGCTGTCTGGAAAGCCAAGCGTCAAATTTAGTCAGAAATGAAATTTGATCTCCCTCCCTGATAGTGGCGATCGGACGAGTAGGCCCGCGCCATGAACCAAAACACCAGTTATGCCAGTGCCTATGCCCGAGATAAGTTTACCCAAGCCCATATTTGTCGTCTCTGATGGCACCGGCGACACCGCAGAGACCGTTGTGCGGGCCGCACTTCACCAGTTCAATGGCTACCTTGTTCATATTCAAGTGTTTCCAAATGTGAATGACCGTGACCAGTTGGAGCGGCTGATTCAGCGCGCTGCGAAGGAAAAGGCCCTCGTGGCCACCACCCTTGTCCGGCCAGACATGCGCTCCGCCGTACAAGAGCTCGGCCGACAACATCGGGTTCGGACCGTCGAGCTCCTCGGTCACCTCCTCTCTCAAATGACCACGTTTTTGGACGCCGCCCCTGAAGGCGTGCCGGGCCGAATGCATCAGGCTGACGACCGGTACTTCGAGCGGGTCGAAGCTGTCGAATTTACCGTCAAGGCCGACGATGGGAAAGAACCCCGCCTGATGAAGCAAGCCGACATTTTATTGCTCGGTGTATCCCGAACGTCCAAAACACCTTTGTCCGTGTTCTTGGCCCACAAAGGCTTCAAAGTCAGCAACGTACCCATCGTGCTGGACCGGCCACTTCCACCGATTCTTCATGAGGTCGACCAAAACCGAATTTTCGCCCTGACCATCGACCCAGAGTCCCTTCACCACATCCGATATCAACGCATTGAGAACATGAGAATGCCCGGTAAAACAAATTACTCCGATATGGACTATATTTTAGCGGACTTGGACTGGGCAGAAGATCAGTTTAGGCGCAACCCCACTTGGCCTGTGATCGACGTGACTCGAAAGGCCGTAGAGGAAACCGCTGCAATTATTATCAAAATCTTGGGAGAACGGGGACTTACCACCGATACACGAGAATCAGGCCAATTATAGGCCGCTGGCATCGAAGCACCCGAAAATGTACAATCAACCGATGATAACGACACAATCAAAAGATTATTGGGGCCCCAATTGATCGGTAATATTGTCGAAAAATACGAGGTCATTCAAAAGATCGGCCAAGGCGGCATGGCGACCGTTTATCGGGGTCGACACATGACCCTCGGGCGAGAAGTGGCGATCAAGGTCCTTCACCCGCATTTGTCTGCATCAGAACGAAACCGGCTTCGCTTTGCCCGTGAGGCCAGAGCCATCGAACACCTGGAGCACGATAATATTCTTCGAATATTTGATTATTCGGGTATCGAAGCTGACTACTGCTACATCGTTACCGAGTTTGTGGATGGGATTACCCTCCAAGCGCTCCTCGATGAAAGAACGCGCATCCCGAGTGAAGTCGCCACAGCCATGGGGCTCAAACTCGCAGGGGCCCTGTCCTATGCCCACGATCTCGGAATCATTCACCGAGACCTAAAACTTGAAAATGTCATGTTGCGTCGAGATGGTGCACTCAAGTTGATGGACTTCGGCATCGCTCGGTTTTTGGACGAGGTGAACCTGACCATCACCGGAGCCTTGGTGGGTTCGCCAGCCTACATGAGCCCTGAACAGGCCATGGAAAGGGTATTAGACCAGCGGTCTGACCTATTCAGCTTGGGCACACTCTTGTTTCACTTGGTCACCGGCCAATTGCCCTTCACCGGAAGCAACCCAAGCATCGTGTTGCGCAATGTAATCGAAGGAAAACGGCCCTCTGTGACCGAGTTGGCACCCGATGTATCTCCATGTCTCGGAGACCTCATCGAGCAACTCATGGCCACCGCCCCCGAGGACCGACCTCAATCTGCAGCGGATGTGGCCCTTCGACTCGACCAATGCCTCGCCGACGTTGGCATATCCGTCGATGACCCCAAGTGGGCACTCGACCGGTGGCTTCAAGCGCCAACCGACTACAACGAGCAGCTCCAAAATACCCTAAGCACGGTGCTCATCACCGGCGGTAAAGAAAGGCTTTTACAATCCGACCACTTGGGTGCATTGCGCATGTTCAACCGACTGTTGTCGATGGACGAAAACCATGAGGAGGTGTTGGAACTCATCCGAGCAATGCACGCCGACTTGCCCAAAAAAGCTAGCCCAAAAATGCGCCAAGCCATCGGCCTCGGCACGCTGGTTTTGATCTTATCGGGTGGGTTTTTGATGTGGCCCCAAATCGGTGTTGACCCTGTACAGAAACCGTCTCCGCCCGCGGTCGACATGGATGCAGATGAAGCCGAAACATCGGGTCTGGACGCCCCACCATCCGTTGTGGCAACCCGTAACGCCTCAAGCCCACGCTCAACACGACCACCGCCGCCACCGCCACCGCCCCTGGCCGCCAAAAAACAAAGCCCCCCACCCGAACCAGAATCTGGCCTGCTTACCGTCACCGTTCCGGGCTCTTGGGGTGATATTTATATTGATGGAAAACTACGTGGACGCACCGGTACGATTGGCGACATTTCGGTTTCGGCTGGCACACACACCCTCGGTATTCAAAATGACCACGCGCTGCCTTACACCCAATCCTTCACGGTGGCGCCTGGAGAGGCCAAGTCCATCGCCATCACGGATTTGCAGCGAAAACCGGTGCGCTTTCAATTGCGCGAGGCACCAAACGGTAATTGCATCGTAAAGGTGGATGGTATCGAGCGAGGCACCATCCAAAGCCTCCAACAAATCCTCCGCGTACGTTCCCCAGAGAAAACCCATCGTTTGGTGGTACAGTGCCCGGACGGAACGACCATTCACCGTGCACTCAAACCTGCGGTGCCTGGCTCGTTGGTTTCAGTTAGCCTCAACACTCCCTGACTTATTTTTAGACACCTTGGACCCGATCACGCAAACCAGCCATCACGCCAAAGCCCTTTTTCGAGGGCTGCTTATATTAACGTCCCTCCAAGGATGCTTTTTTTGGGCCCCTTTTCAGGAACTCGACCCAAATTCTGCTCCGAGAATCGAATACTCCAGCCCCGATGGCGGAGACATCCTGCTCATCGACACCAGCCAAGGCGGGGTTGCGTGGGTCTCGGTTTATGACCCAGACGAAGACGATGTGATGGAGTATTTGTGGAGTATCAACGGTTTGGGCCCACAAGGAAATGCCCAAAGTTTTGTCAGCGGAAATTACCAGGGCAGCTCAATTCAGCTCCCGAATGAAAGCAGCCTGAACGGCCGAACCCTCACATGTACGGTTTACGATGCCGCCGGTGCCTCCGATCGCATGCAATGGGTGATCGATATCGAGGCCGCGCCATGATGGTCGGCGTTGCCTTCATCCTCTGCTTGGCGGGGTGCGCCCAGTTGGCCAAAGATGGTGACAACTCGGCCAATAGCGCTGAAGGTGGCGGTGGGACGTTCGATGCAGCCCAGCTCCGCATTGATCTGTTCCCAGGACCCACCAACCCGGACTTAGCAAACCAATCTTG
>DBIS01000395.1 GCA_002296975.1 Deltaproteobacteria bacterium UBA796
CAAAGCAAAAAAGGGCGAGCGTCTGAACAACTTCACCGGTGTTCATGAAAAATATGGTCTTCCAGTCAAATACAACTTCAATCCAAACGATATGCGCTGGGTCACCTATGAGCCCAAAGGCGAAATGCTGGTCTTAGACAAGATTTTCCCCAAAGGCATTCGCATTCCCGACTTTTTCTTCGACCGGAATGTCGTTCACCTGCCCACGGTAAAGACCCACATCTACACGGACTATACCTGCTCGCTCAAAAATGCTTTCGGTGGCTTGCTCGACAAGACCCGCCACTATTGCCACCCCAATATTCACGAGACGCTCGTGGACCTCCTGCGTATCCAGCAAGAAATTCAGGCAGGCACTTTCGCGGTCGCAGACGCCACCACATGCGGTAGCGGCCCAGGCCCTCGGACCATGACCCCAGTGGTCAAAAATATGTTGTTCGCTTCGGCAGACCAAACGGCCCTCGATGCCGTCGTCGCCAAGCTCATTGGCTTTGACCCCATGGACATCACCTGCATTCGATTGGCTCACGAACACGGCCTAGGAAAAGGTCGTTTGGATGAAATCGAGGTTGTCGGCGACATGGACACCGCCGAGGTAAAACGCACCAACTGGGACTTTGTCGTGGGCGATAATGCCGCCAGTAAAATCGGAGACCTGTTTTGGTTTGGCCCCTTCAAGCCGCTCTCTAAGCTGATGTTTCAGACGCCGATAGTCAACGCCTTCATCATGGCTAGCTTCATTTACCACGACTACATTTGGTACCCGATGGCTGGGAGAAAGGTCGTGGACGACTGGCTCAAAAACACCGAGTGGGGCCAACTGTTTTTACAGTACGGCAACCCATTTGAGTCCTAATAAGACCCATCATTGATCAACTGGTGGAAGGCGCTCAATATTGCCACACCCACCGGCCCACCGCCCGGGGCTGGCTTGCCGTCAAGCTCGTCTACTGGCGTCAACTCCTTTAGGGTTGAGCTGACGTAAAGCTCGTCGTGGGTATCGCTCATCAATATCGTTGCGATCTTGACCCTGACACCCGCATGTTCTGCAGCAATAATTAGAGACTCCCGGGTCACACCGGGCAGCAATCGCCCATCGACCGGTGGCGTCAACAACACCCCGTCAGACACGGCCAGAACATTGGAGCATGTCCCTTCAAGCATCGCACCATTTTTGTCGACCCAAATCACCTCGTTGACACCCGCGCTTGAGACCGCCAAACGCGAAAACGCACGACTGGTGTGTTTAATGCCGCCGTCCAGCCAAAAAGGCGGCGTGAATTGGCGTGTGACACACCGAAATGGCGAAGGAACAAGAGGCAGGTGTTGGGCCCGGACGATTCGGGCACCAGAAGCGGTGACGGTGATTCGAACCACTGTCTCGCCACCGGCGAGGTCGGCTGCGTGGGTCAGCTCGCTGGCAACGAGGTCCATGTCGGGAGCCTGAAAGCCAAGAGATATGCAACTCGCACCAAGCCGCTCTAAGTGTGCCTCGAGGCCAAACAAGATGCCTTTATATGTTCGCAGGGTTTCAAATGCCGCGAGGCCAAAACAAAGCCCCTCGTCGTCGGCATCGATGCTGACCTTCCCATCCTCAACCAAGAGCCCATTAAAAATGACCACCCGCTTCAAAGCCTAAGCCCCAAACGCTTCGCGCAGCGCGCCAGGGTCTACTCGGAAGCCCTGGGGTTTTGGCCATAAACTCAGATTAAAGTCTGCGTCCACAACAACCAAGGCCCCCTCGGGAATCCGCTCCCAGGTGTTTTCTTCACCCATGCACTCGCTGGTGACGGTGACATGGTTGACCTTTCGGGTCGGCCTTGGCCCAAACCCTGGAGTCACCAAGTTTTGAAGCGGCGAGGCCAGCTCCATGCAAATTTTATTGGGCTCGGCACACACCTCAAAATCCCGACAAGATACTTTTTGAGAGGCTAGCCAAAGATCGATGCCACCTTGTTGAGCGAAGAACTGCTTCCCGTTGGTCAGAATAAAGTTGGTCAGAGGCCCGTAAATCCCGAGTTCCGTAGACCAGGAAAAGAGCCGACCAAGCGCAGACGATAGCGTCTCCGCCACCAAAGGAATATCGACGTCACAGCGTCCATTCGTGGAGATGCCGGCACGGCTTAGGGCGCTCAATAGGTAGTAGAACAGGTGCTCTGAATCGGTCAGGCCAAAAATCAACTCTCGCATCTCCGGCAGAATCTCCGCCACCACGCGTTCCTTCATTTTGTCGAAGCCGAAGATGGTGCCATTGTGCGCAAAGAGCCAATTTCCATGGCGAAAAGGGTGCGAGTTGAGCGAGTCGACGTCCCCTACCGTGGCCCTCCGGACATGCACAACAAAGGTGTGCGACTCCAGGCGACGACTGATTCGTGCAAATCGTTCATCCTCTGAAGCCCCGGCACCGGATTTCAGAATATACGCCTCATCCCCCATGAAATAGCCAATCCCCCACCCGTCTCGGTGAGCCTCAGCTTGCCGAGCGAGTGCGTTTTCAGCCTCGACCAACGAACCATGGGCACGGCTGGGTACATTCGATCGGAATCCAAATAGGCGGCACATGCCTCGAGTATACTCGGGTTGGTAACTCGCGCACATCACAAGGCTGCAATAGACTGGCAAACGGAGATTTCATGCTGAACCTGGGGCTCACAGAGATTGCGTTTATATTTATCGTCGCGATCGTAGTGGTGGGCCCAGAGCGCCTTCCGACGGTCGTGCGATGGGTTGGCAGGCAGTACGGGAAGCTGATGCGCGCAAGCGACGAGCTGCGGCGGGCCTTTGTGATCGAAGCAGATCGAGTAGACGCCACAGCCCGGGCAAGTGACTTGAAAAAAAGGCGAGACGAAGCCCGCGCCCGCATCCAAGCTGCGAGAGACTCAGACCAAAAGGACACCCCTCAGCCAAGAGAAATGGCGACACCTTCATCGACCGAAGCGGATACCGAGAGTGAGGGCAATGACCCAGGCGAAAGCCCATGAAAAGCCCATCCAGTACTGAGGGATTCGACGAGGTGGAGGCCCACCGGATGCCTCTGATCGACCACCTTGTTGAGCTCAGGGACCGGCTCATACGGATTATGGTTTTCGCGACCCTCGGCTGCGGTGTTTGCTTTGCCTTTGCTCAGCCGATTTGGGACGCTTTGGTCCGCCCCATGAACGAGGCGCTCGCAGCAACTGGCCGCGGCACCATGGCCATCACAGAGCCCCTCGAGGGCTTTATGACCTACATAAAGGTGGCAGGCCTTGCAGGGGTCGGGCTCGCCTCACCGCTCATATTTCACCAGATATGGTCCTTCATCGCCCCAGGCCTTTACCCACAAGAAAAGAAGTCCATCTTCCCCTTGGCGATTGCGTCTACGATTTTGTTCGTGGGCGGAGCGGCTTTTGGCTACTTCGTAATCTTCGACTTTGCCTTTCCATTCTTTTTAGAGGTGACGGCATCGCTCGATGAAAACATCGAGGCAGTCTTGTCGATCAATGCCTATCTAGGATTGGCCACCAAGCTCCTTGTGGCCTTCGGCGCATCGTTTCAATTGCCCATCGTCATCTTTTTCTTGGCGCGCATTGGCCTGGTGGACCACAAAGACCTGATATCCAGCTTTCGCTATGCCATCGTGGCCATTTTTGTGGCCTCTGCCATCATCACGCCGCCAGACGTCGTCTCTCAGTGCTTGATGGCTGGTCCTCTGGTATTTCTCTACAGTGTCGGCATCGTCCTTGCGTATTTCTTCTCCACCAAGGTGCGTGAAGAAGGAACTGAAGAATCAAGCGAGAGAGAGATCGGAAGA
>DBIS01000328.1:0-302 GCA_002296975.1 Deltaproteobacteria bacterium UBA796
GTGGTGACTGGGATGATTACGCAGGTGCGTGTCCCATGTTTCCGTGTCCCGATGGTTGGGCCACATGTGAGCTTGACGGCGTCACCGTGGGCCCAGGGCTCGTGATCGATGCACAGGGCAATCCAAGCGCATCCAATATGAGATTTAGTTTTTGGGATTTTGAGGCGGCTCCGTCGGTGAGTCCGTTCTCAGGTTTGAGTGAGTACTCAGGTGACATGGGCGTTCGCGCCCTCAAAGAGGACGACGCAATGGTGGCAGTTGACCCCGTCGATGACGAGTCGCTGCCGCCACTGCCGCCACTG
>DBIS01000328.1:635-9260 GCA_002296975.1 Deltaproteobacteria bacterium UBA796
GCCGCCACTGCCGCCACTGCCATCGAACCCCCAAAAAACCACGGAAATGGGTGGTGATCCGATTCCGGTTCAGGTGGCATCATATGAGCCAAGTCCGCCTCCATTGCCGGTTCCCGTCGCTGTGCCCGATCCCGTCGCCGAAGTGCCCCCATTGCCGCCAGTGGAAGATATACCGGCTTACAAGCCGCCCACGGTGGCCGAGATCGAAGCGGCGAGGGCGGCGCAGCCCAACTCGCCACCCGTCGTTGTTGAGCCCGCCCCCGTCGAGCCTGATCCAGTCGTGGCCTCAGTCGAGGCAGTGCCAACACTGCCGCCAGCTGTATTGGTGGACTGTTCGGATCTCCGCGATTTAGAGCCAAAGGCGATGCTGGGGCAACTCGGCGTCAGTGCTCGCAAATGCTTGGATAGTCGTATTGAGCGCAGTTCCAAGCTCACCGAAAAAGACAAAATAAGCCGAGTCCTCGTTTCAGACGCGAAGGCGAGGGATGATAAAGCCGATTGGGAACGCCTCATGAAGCGTCACCTCGAGCAAATCGATCGCTCAGACCCAAATATGTGCCTGATGTTCGCCATTCACCTGCATAAACGTGGGATGAGCAAGGCCACGCGTGTGATTCGTTGGGCCGATTATGCCCTCGAAAACAAGGCGAGGTGGTCGGGCGCTGCACACACTCGAAATGTCTACTACCTCCACCAGCTTAAATCTCAGGCTGCCAGTCGCCTGTGGAAGCGCGCCGAAAAACGGTTCGTGAAAGACCGGAACGAGAAGAACGAAGCCAAAGCCAATAAGTTCCGTTCCATGGCCAAGCAGTACTCTCGGGCTTGGCTGGATTATGCGAAGGCTGCAGGAAAGGATTCCTCGAAACCACTGGCAGCGTGTGTCTCGGCCAGTGGAAACACGGAGTTTTGTCCTCCGTGAATCGTTGGTTTACCATTACCTGGATCGGTCTCGCTGTTGGGGCCTTCAGTTGCGACAATCCCCCTCAAAACAAGGGTGATGGCGCGCGCGTGCACGTGGCTATCGATGCTGCCTTGCTGACCAAAAGTTGGCCGGTGCGCATGGCCGCCAACGCTGTACGTGCCCGATTTGAAGGCCACGCCGGCTGGGGTGCGGTGTTCGATCACGAGCTCGATGAGGCCCTGGTTGCTTTTGCTGACAGCGGAGACCAACGCGGATTGGCTCGGGTGCATCAAGGATTGGCAGACCTGTATCGCCAGGCTGCTTTGCTCTCGGCCAACGCAACGGTTGAGGCTTATGGCGTTGATGCAGCCGCCACTGATCCTCAAGAGATGGGCTACGTGATCGCTGTCTCTCATGCCATTCGCGGAGAGACGGACCAAGCCAAAAAAGCCTTTGAACAATCTCTTGATGGCCCTGTTTTCGGTGTCCGTGCCAAGGCGTGGGCCGATGCCTTGAAGCGGCATTCCACTTTGCCCGACTTGGAAACGTTGATGGGAATTTCAGGTGATTTGGGGCCGGTCAGTCCAGGGACTGAGCCCCCTGTATTGGATACACCCGATGCCGAAATCGCAGAACGGTCAGAGCAGGGGCGTTTGATGGCGATTGTCGACCCCAGTCGTTTTTTGGCCCGTGCTGCATGGCATGAGGCGGCAGCAGTGGCCAGTGCACCAGCGACTGATGCTGGGGTGCTCAAGCAAATCAGCGCCCGCTATGCCACATCGAGGCCCGCTGAAAAGACCCACTTGGAGCTATCGTTGGACGATGGGTGGCTTTTTGCTGCATCAGATTTGAACGCAGCCGATGTCAGCTTTATCGCTGAGGCCAAGGGTGCTGGCCTCGTCGCAGTAGGCCGTTGGTCTGACCGAAGTATTTTGGCTGCGGCGCTTGCGCCGTCGATCAATGAGTCCAAACTCGACCCACAGTTGGTGCTCGATGCGGGCTTTGCCCTACAAAAGCAAATCCAGGCGCTGATGGCCGATGTTGGGGGCGGCGAAATGGGTTTCCATCGGCCATTCGCTCAACGTGCGCGCATCGCAGTGCTTATGGCGGGCATGATTGTGGCCGACGCAAATGACCAATACCGTGATGCCGGCATCCTTCGACTCAATGCACTTGAGCGAATGGACCAGCTGGGTGTCGACCCCGTTTTCGCGATCTCAGTCGCCGCTTGGGATGCTGGAAACCGCAGCCCAATGCGTCCCGAAGAGATCATTCATCAATTTAAGTCCAGCTATCCAGCTTTGGTCGCAACACGAGCCCCTCTTGAGGCGCTCCATTTGCGACGAAGTCGACACGCTGGGCCTTCAAACCCTGTACATTAAGCAGACCGAGGAGAAATCATGGCCCTCAAACACGCGATTCGAGCGGTGACTGGACTGGCATTTGCCGTGTTCGGAACTGGTGCCACGCTGGCGTATTTCGAGGAGAGCATTCCGATGTCTCTCAATCCGCTTTACGCAAAGACAATGGCCGATCATCGGGCCCAAGAGTTGATTTTTGATAGGCTTTGGTACAACGATGCCATCACCAATGAACTCCGCAGCCGTGTGGTCTCCAAGTACCAAATCGCAGAGGCGGGCAGGGCAGTCGAGATCACTCTGAAAACGGGTATTCGTTGGCATAATGGTCAGGCGCTCACATCGAAAGATATTTGCTTCACCATCGAGGCCATGCTCGACCCGGGCACGCCCAGCCCAGTGGCTGCTCATTATCGCGAGTTCATTGTTGGCTGCGATGTCAAGGGGCCCCAAGCTGCCTTGATTCGCTTTTCGAGGGTTTTGCCCAAGCCGCGAGAGCGCCTGAGCTTTTTGATTTTGCCCGCGAGCGAGTTTGATTCAACCGCCGTTTCGCCGGACCTCCAGTTTTCTGCACGGCCAGTAGGCACGGGCCCATTCAATGGAAAACGCGGCCTGCGCATGGTGACCATGGATGCCTTTTCGAATGTGCACCACACCCCAAATATTGTTCAAATGCAGTTGCAAGAGGGTGGGGATCCCTTGGTTCAAACCAAGACCCTGATCAACAATAATGTCCAAGGCATTGTGGTTGTACCACCGCCCCAGCGCCCAGATTTGTCTGCATCGGACGACGTCTCGATGAAGTCTTATGACCTCCGCAGTTGGTGGTACATCTCGGTCAACACCAAGCGTGGTGCTCTGTCAGATCGCCGGGTCCGTGAGGCCCTCGACTTGGTGCTCAATCGCAATGAGTTGCGCCAGTACTCCATCGGCGTGAAGCCAAACGATAAAAACAGCCCGTGTGAGTTTATCTCTGGGCCCTTTATCCCGGCGAGTCCTTATTATAATGTTGAGGTGGACGTCCATCCGACGGCGAATCTGGCCAAGGCCGGGGCATTGCTAAAACAAGCCGGTCTTGAAAAGCTCGGTGGGCGTTGGCATTCAGAAGGCAAGCCCATCACCCTTCGGGTTGGCATGCTGGCCAACCTTGACCACGAGGCACCGGATTTGCTGAGTCAAGTCGCCAACCAACTAGGCGCGGCGGGTTTTGATAGGCTCACCAGCAAGATCAGTTCCGACGAGTGGGATAATTCCGTGATGGCGGGCAGTTCCGACTTTGACTTGGTGATTGGAAAGTGGTCATTCGGTCTTGTAGAAGAGGTGAACGAGCTCTTTCACAGCAAGGGGCGGCAAAATATGTTCCGCTTTACCAGCGACAAGGTGGATGCATTGTTGGCTGAATACGACGACGCTGTGACCGATACTGAGCAGCGCGACGCCTACCACAAGCTTCATCAGCGTCTCAGCCATGAGTTGCCGTACTTGTTTTTGTGGAAGCTGGACACCAAGAGTGCTTGGCGAACCGAGGTGCGTGGTGCCATTATCTCGCCCTATTACTATTTCACAGAGATCGATTCCTGGTCGATAGCGGGCTGAGCCTGGGGGCTGCGTGAAGCGCTGGTGGATTCAACCACTCGTGCGGCTCCTTGCCGCCATGTCCTTGCCGTTTGTCGTGCCGGCGGTGATTACTGGCTTTATTTGGGCCTTACCCGGCGACCCGGCCAGTCTGATTTGCCCACCCCATATTTGCGGTGGTACTGAGGCATTGGCTGACCGGTGGAACCTCAACGATGGTGCGATACACTTCTTTTTGGGGTGGATGAGTGATGCTGTCCGGCTCGATTTTGGTAATTCTTGGCGTTTGCACCAAGGTCTACCTGTGCTGGAGCTGTTGCAGACGGCGATCCCTGCCACCTTGTCTTTGATAGGCATAGCGGCATTTATGTTGATCGCGGGAGCAGTTGCAGCGACCAAGGGATGGCTGCCTCGCCAAATCGATCCTTTCTTGCGCGTGGTGGGTTTGGTACCCGCGCTGGTCTTGGCCTTGGCTGGCGCGGCATTCATCGAGTTGACCTTTGGCTTTGGCTCGTTTTCAGAGGGCGGTCGATTGGCACGCTTGTTGACGGGTGCTGCTGTTTTGGGCTTTGCAGACGGTGCTTTCACCGGAGCGGCCTTGGGCTCTCGGGCCACCTTCGAACTCGAGGCCAATCAGCGCTATGTGGGCATGGCTGTGCTGCGGGGTGAGAGCACCCAGGCCAACACCTTCCCCAATGTTGCTCCCGCCTTGATTGGCCAAATGCGTGCCCGTATTATTCATCTGCTTTCGGGTGCTGTCGTCGTCGAGGTGGTGCTTCGGATCGATGGGATTGGCAGTCTACTTTGGGGTGGAACCCTCAGACAAGATTTTGGAGTGGTCTTGGCGGCAGGTACTTTGTTCGCTGTGGTGAGCGCGGGCTTACTGCTGCTTCAGGCCGTACTTGAGGCGATGGTGGCGATCCATGTTCGCCGTGCGCCCGACGGTGTTCGAACCGACACGCCGGCCGAGGTGTGCGGATGAGTCGTCAACGGTGGATGATTGTCGCAGCGGCCAGCCTTTCGATGCTGCTGCTCGCAGCGTTATTTTCACCCGAGCATTTGGGCCAAATCCGGCTGGATTTGGTGCTGCAGGGGCCGTTAGATGTTTTGCCTTTCGGGACGGACACCCGAGGCCGTTCTCTGGTCGATTACGCCACCCAGGGGGCTTCGGTGGTTGCCGCGCCTGCATTCATGGCCGGGCTGCTGGTGGCGCTTTTTGGCGTGGCTGGTGGATTGTTGCGATGTCAGGGCTCCGAGTGGGTCAACGCTTTGATTCAAGCATTTTCAGAGGTGGTTGGGGCCTTACCTCGGATGGTCGTTATTTTGGTGGTGGCATTGTTGCTGCCCCGTGACCACCGGTCACTGTATCCCTTGGCTTTGGCTTGGGCCCTGCTGTCGGCACCCGGTGCGATGGACGAGGCGGCGGCGGTTGCAGTTCGCTTGGGCGGTGCGCGATTTGTCGAAGCACTTCGGGCCCACGGGTTTTCTGCGCCGCGTATTTATTTGGTGCATGTGGTGGGACATAATCTTCGTCCGGTTGTTGTTCGACAAGGTGCAGAGACGATGATGGCGGTCGTATTTTTGGAGATCGCCTTGTCTTATCTGGCGCTCGCCGAAAATCAGCCTTCGTTTACCCATCCTGATTCCCTCAAAAGTTGGGCGGATTTGCTGAAGCTTGGCTATCCGAGTTTGATTCCGAGTTTGGATTATCCTTCGGGTCATGCGCTTGGGCTTGCTTTGGGTTTGCTGGGTTTGGTTGCGGTTATGACCATCGCTTTAGGCCGCGCAGCGAGGGCACGATGAAGGCGCTTATAGAACTGTCCGGTTTGGCTGTGCGCACCCATGAGCGTGTGCTCATTCAGGACGTCAGCATGGTGGTGTATCCTGGGCGAGTCACGGCATTGGTCGGGCCTTCTGGAGCGGGAAAGTCTTTGACTGCGCGGGTGAGTATGGGTGTCGTTGATGCCGGGTTGACAGTGGTTAGGGGTGAACTCCGATATCCGGCCATCGATCCAAATATTGACTGGCTCTCCGGGCGCCAAGGCGATGCTGGTCGCCGCGCGCTTCTTGAGCAGACCCGGCATTTGCGGGGGTCGTATTTCAGTTATTCGCCACAGGCTGCCAGCTCGGCCTTGAATCCAGGAAGGACAATTGGTCGCCAAATCGAAATCGCGATGGGGCGCAGAAAGACTGTCCCTGACGATATGGGCTTGGCCATCGGCCAAGTATTGGCAGATGTAGGCTTGGAGATGGATGTTGCACGGTCCCTGCCCAGCGCTCTGTCTGGAGGGATGGCACAGCGTGCGGCTTTGGCCATCGCTGTCGCACCTCGTCCCGAGTTGGTGGTCGCCGATGAGCCCGAGACGGGGCTGGATCCTGTGCTTCGAAGGACGGTCATTGAGTTGTTGGTGGAGGTGGTCCGCGGCCATGGTGCGGGCTTGCTGTTGATCAGCCACCACGAGGACACTGTGGCCCGAATCGCAGACGATGTGGTTCGGCTTGGAGGGCCAGCATGAGCGAGGCAATCGTCGAAGTCCGTGGCCTGTACAAGGATTTTATAGACTCCGGGCCTTGGCCATGGAGCCCTTCACGCTCTTTTGCAGCTGTGCGGAATGTGAGCTTTAAGGTTCAACCTGGAGAGGTCATCGGCTTGGTGGGGCAGTCTGGGTCTGGCAAGACCACTGTGGCGCGTATCGTCCTTGGATTAGAGGCCGCCTCCCGCGGCAGCGTGTGGCTCGAAGGGCGACGTTGGGACAATCTGAGCGAGGCAGAGCGTCGGCCGATGCGAGCAGGCTACCAATATGTTCCCCAGGATGCGATGGCGGCCCTAGACCCGCAACAGACCGCCCTTGAGCATGTGATTGAAACCAATCGGGTGTTGGGTGGCTACGACAGGCACCAAGCCCGTGAACGCGCCGAGTCGCTTTTGGTAACTTTGGGCTTGGGTGCCCGTTTGGAGGCCTTGCCCCGAGAGATGTCGGGTGGTGAACAGCGGCGGGTGACCTTGGCGCGGGTGTTGGCCTTGTCGCCCAAACTGGTGGTAGCAGATGAGCCCACCAGTGGTCTCGACCCAGAGCGTCGGGAAGAGGTGCTTCAGGCGTTGGTCGGGAATTTACCTGAAGATGCAGCATGCATCATCGTTACGCACGATATGGCCGAGGCCAAAACCTGGTGCGATCGCATCTTGGTGATGTTGCACGGCGAGGTGGTCGAGGAGATTTCTGGCGCTGACGGTGTGCCGCAGCACCCGTATTCAAAGGTGCTTTTCGATCCCTGGGCCGGCCCGATTCCCGATTTTACAAGGGCCGCCACGCAGCAAATCATTTCAGGTTCGGGCTCAATCTGTCATGATGGTGAGGGGAGTAAGCAATGAACAGGTACGCATTCAGTAGCTTGGCAGTGGTCGCAATGGTGCTCTGTACGGTGCCCTCACAAGCGCATGCCATCTCGAAGTCCGAAGCGGCCGCAGAGCATATTCGCCTCGGAGAGGAGATGGGACGTTTGGCCAAGCGTGGTCATTGGCGCGGGGTTGACCGGTCTTATCGCACCATTGAGACCTTGCAGGGCAAGGGCGTCCGCTTAAGTTTTGGGGACCATTACCTCGGTGCACAAGCTGCCCGTGAGTTGGGCAATGTCACATTGGTTTATCGGCGTTTGCTCGAGGCGCAGGGCCTCAAGTCCGACCCAGACGTCAACAACTGGCTGAAGGATATTTTGGCGCAGTACGGTGAAGTCGACCTGATCATCCCCAGGAAATATAAAGGTGAAGCTAATCTTGCGGTGGCGATGATGCCCCTGCAGCCCGATCAACGCTCTACGATAGGGATGGCTCAAGGCCGTATTGGGGAAGGACGGTCGTACAGCGGTCTGTTGCCTGGTGGCGATTACACATTTGGTAGCCACACCTTCAAGGTCAACCCGGGTGGAGACACCATTGTCCTCCAAGTATCTAAAAGCGGGGGCAGCCAAGTGTCCAAACGGAAGTCTGGTGAGACCGCACCCTTCCGCTTTAGCTATGGTGGCCCTCGGGTAGATTTGGGCTTGGCCTGGACTCAGGGCACCGATGGCGGCAGCAATGCCGGACCTGGAGGGTTTGGGGGGCTAGGGGGCCGGTTTGCCGCTGGATATGAGGCGGGTTTGGGCGACACTTTCGGCGTGCTTGTTGAGGGTGGCTACATGGGCCTTTCGGGTTCGCCTGCCGACGCTTCAGGCACCTTAGGAGATGTGGACGCCTTCGACCTTCGAGATGATCAAATGAATCTGGGATTTATGTGGTTGGCTGGGGTGGCTGATATCGGTCCCGTCTGGATGGCGGTGGGCCCTATGTATGGGTTTGGGGGTGCCTCGGTGACGGGGGTAAGCCAGTCGTGTATCGATGAACCGACCGGCGCGGGTTGTGCTGAGTTTGGGGATGCCAAAAACCAAACCCTTCGCTATAGCCGAATGGATGGCAGCATCAAGGCGGGCGGTGGCGCATTGGGGCTTGGTTATGACATTCTGGACTTGGGCGCGTTCCAAGGCGCTGTGTCATTGAATATTGGTGCGCTGTCGGATACGACCCGCTGGTATCCCTTTGGGTCTTTGGGCATTACGGTCGGGCCAAAAGGTCAGGAGAGAGATTGATGATTAGCGTTTTGCTTGGCTTGGGTTTGAGTTTGGGCGTGGCCCAGGGCGCCGAGGTGCACCATTCAGCGGCCGGGCATGTGTTTAATCCCACTTGGTCCGCCGACGGAAGTTGGCTCGCTTTTGAGGTCAATGATTACGAGGGCACGAACGACTTGTACGTTGTTG
>DBIS01000350.1 GCA_002296975.1 Deltaproteobacteria bacterium UBA796
TCCGCCGATGAGCACCGCTTGCATAACGAAGAGCCATGAAAGAATGCCGCCCATCATGTATATGCCCAATTGTTGGTTGAACATGTAGATTTCGTAGCCGAGGTAATAGCCAGCAAAGGGCAAAACCAGCAGGGCCAAAACAGCGATGAAGTTACCCATGTACCCCATCCAATCATAATGCGCGCGCTCGGCATCAGTCTTGGCAGAGAGCCATTTGTAAGCAGCGTAAGCACCTGCGACTGACCCCCCCATACAGATGTTGGCGATCAACCGGTGGATGTTGATTGGGTGAAGCAAGAAGTTGAAGAAGGCCGCGGTACGGTCGACGACTGCGCCGTTGGCCTCAACCCCAGCGGGGGCCATCGCAAAGGTCGTCCATGCGTTGGCGACCAGCATTAAGGACACACCAAAAATATTGAGCACAACACCCAGGGCCAAGTGCGCCTTTTTTTGAATCTTTCCCCACCCATAATAATACAGGTACAAACTGAATGATTCACCAAAGAACATGGTGGCATACAGGTACATGGTGGGGCCAAAAATGTCGACCATATAGGTCATCATCTTCGGGTAGAGACCGATCAAGCAGAACGTAAGGAGCGCGCCCAGTATCGATGTGATCGAAAAGGCTGTGGTCATCAAACGCGCAAACTCATGAGCGACGTTGTCGTACTGCTTGCCCTTTTCCTTATCCTTGCTCATGAAGCCGAGGAACTCGAGAAGGATCACCATCATCGGCACGGCGAGCACAAAAGCCGCAAAAAGGAGGTGCAACTGGGCCAGGATCCAGACCACGACCCGAGCATTCAGAAACCCGAATGCGCTATCCGCGGAGAAAATTTCTCGGTATTCGACATCACCACCAAAGGGGTCTGGCCCTGACGCAAAGGCGGATTGCCCAAGAGCCAGGCCCAATACCATGATGAAGGCTACGCCAAATACGGGGAGCCACCGACCATTTCTCGACCGCTGCAAAATGTTCTGCATCACAACCTCTGTTCTTAGGGCGCAAGGTAACGATACGCGGCCCGCCTTTCAATAGGCTTTGCTCAATGCACAACAGCCAAAGATCATCATTGAAATTCCTAAAAACTCCACTCTGCCGCTTTGAAAGCATCGAATCACTGATTCTGGCACCTAAAAACGATTTGCTGAATGCCGATAGAGGTTATATTCCCGCCCGGAACACCACCGTCGCACATCAAGGCGCATTGGTGGCTCGCTAGATACTTTCATTGAATCGCCAGGCTTGAGAATGAAGACAATCATAAATATCTTCCTGTTCACCTTCATCGTTTCGGCGATCTATACGGGTATCGCGCAGATTTTGCCCCAGATCGAAGGGAAGCCACCGCCCAAGGTGGAATTCGGTGCCAACACCAGCCCAGAAGACTTGGCCGTTGCTGGGGGTGACATATTCGAAACCAACTGCACCCAGTGCCACTCGTTGAGTGAGCCTGGCCGCTGCCCACCACTCGGCAACATGGGCGCCCTCGCCCACTCGCGTGCCAGGGAACGTGGGCCCGGCTTTACAGACGTCGATTATTTGGTCGAAGCGCTCTGCAAGCCAAGCGACTATCTCGTGGACGGCTACGGCGACATTATGCCCCCTCAACAGCGGGCGATGAAGCCTGGGCAGTTGCAGGCGGTCGTCGCTTTTCTCCAGACCCTCGGCGGAGATGCGACCCTCAAGGGAACCGACATCGAGGCCTTTGAAAAGTTTGGCTGCGGAGCGGTTGGAGGCGGCGGTGACGGTGGCGGCACAGCGGTAGCAACGCTCAAGCCAGTCGGCTCACCTGAAGAGGCCTGGGCCGAGTTTGGCTGCGAGGGCTGCCACAGCTTGGATACCGACGAAGTCAAGACCGGACCGACCTTAAAGGGCATCGGCGGTCGGATGGAGAAATGGGAAATTCTCGACGCCATCATCAACCCCGACGCGACGATCGCCGACGGTTTTGGTGCTGGTATGATGGAGGGCGCAATCGCTGCCCGTGATTTTTACTCTCGCATGTCAGGCAAAGACTACCAAGCCTTTGTTGACTGGCTGAGCACCAAGTAAGGGGTTGAAGCAATGCTGATTTCGACCATTCTCTTTACCGCGGCCTGTGCGGCCGTGTTTTTGACCCGAAAGAAGATCGGCCTTTTTTGGTCCGGCGCTGCTTTCTTTGTCGTCACCATCCTATTTTTAAAGCATGGTATCGACCCGCCAGCCCCGGCTGCACTCGTCACCCTGTACGCAGGCACAACCTTTTTGGCGATGCTGCTTTATGTGACGTCATCCAAGCAGGCGATGGCCGATGTCTGGATGCCCATCAAATCAGTCATGGTCAACACCGATCAAAAGTGGGCACTTTATGCCCTGCTGGTGGCCATCCCTGGCGTGATCGCCTTTGAGACCTATATGGGAAACCTGCCCAGCACTGACGCGCCTCCTCGGGTTCGGTCCGTCCACCCACCTCCCCCGAACACCGTCGACGTCAAGACACCCGGGATGGCAGAGGCCCATGAGTTCAATGTCATTAAAGATGACAGCCCCATTCGCGCTTTGGCCGAGACCGACCCGGTCGCCTTCGCAGCGCATGTCGCTCGAGGCAAAGTTGTCTACTATCAAAACTGCTTCTACTGCCACGGTGATACCTTGGCGGCAGACGGTCACTACGCCCTCTCAGTCAACCCACTACCGGCCAACTTCCAAGACCCAGGCGTCCTGCCGCAGCTGACCGAGGCCTTCCTGCATTGGCGGGTGACAAAGGGCGGACCTGGGATGCCTGATGCCGGGGGGCCATGGGATTCGTCCATGCCCGCTTGGGAAAAGTTTTTATCCGAAGAAGACATGTGGAACGTCATCGCCTTCTTGTACGACTACACCGGCTTCAAGCCCCGTGCGGCTGAAAGCGCAGAGGGTCACTGATTATGTTGTCTGTCCTCATCCCATTTTTTGTTGGTCTCGGCCTTATCGGCGACGCATTTGGCGCCTCAGGCGATGTCGAGAATGGAAAGAAAATCTACGCACAGCGCTGTGAGCAATGCCACGGTGCCGACGGTGCCGGAGATGGTGCTGCAGCCAACTTTGTCTACCCCCGTCCACGGGTGTTTAAGGACAACAGCGTTTACAAGTTCGCGGTCACCCCAGATGGCGTGATTCCCACCGACGACGACCTGTACAAGGTGATCGCAGACGGGATCCCTGGCACATCAATGCCCGGCTTTTCCATTGTCTCCGAGCAGGGGAAATGGGACTTGGTAGCCTTACTAAAGAGTTGGTCCGAGGACTTCTCTGACCCAGAGTATGTCGCAGAAGCCATCCCCATGGCTGAACTTAGCTGTCCGCCAGAGGCCATGTCCCCTGCCTCGGTCGCCAAGGGCAAAAAAGTCTATGACGCCAATATGTGCTCGGACTGCCACGGTGCCTCAGGGCGCGGTGATGGACCCAACTGGAACACTTTGGCCGAGGACTCATGGGGCAACACCCTGGTCCCTCGCAATCTGAGCAACCCAGAAGGTTTCCGGAATGGCTACGGTCAAGCCGACATCATGAAGAGCATCAGCCGGGGGCTCACGGGCTCGCCAATGGCATCTTACCGGGACGCGATCACCGCGACCGACCGCTGGCACTTGGTCAACTACGTCAGGAGCTTGTCCACAGAGCCAAAAGTCTTCAAGGACGAGCGAATCTTGGCTGTCAACGCTGAAAAGCTCCCAACGACCGCCGATGATGCAGCTTGGGATGACGCGCCCGTGGCTCGTTTTCCATTGCTGAGTCAAATTATAGAGCCCCCGCGCTTGTTTTTCCCTTCCGTAGAGTTCGTGGACGCTAAGGCCATCTACAATAGCCAGGGCATCGCACTCCGAATCACATGGGACGACCGTTCGAAGTCCACAGGAACCAACCTGACCGACGACTACAAAGATCGGGATGGCACCGTCTACCGAGACACGGACCACCCCGACCAGTTCGCGCTTCAGTTCCCCGCCAAACAGGCCAAAAATGGCGAGCGCCCATACTTCTTGCTCGGTGATAAAAAGCGTGCTGTAAACACTTGGTGGTGGCGTACAGACACCAACACCATCTCAGAGATTAACGCCAAGGGCTTTGGTAAGTACATGGCTCAAGATGCCCGAGGACAGCAGATTGACGGCAACGTGACCTACAAAGACGGCCGGTACACCATGTTTGTGACCCGCCCCCTAACAACTTCGGATAGCGGCGATGTCCAATTCGAAGTGGGCGGTTGGACCCCGGTAGGCTTCAATGTGTGGGATGGTAGTCGTGGTGAAATCGGCCAACGGCGAGCAGTTAGCACGTGGTTTTGGCTATTTTTGGAGCCCGAGATTCCATCTCAAGCTCACGTCTTGCCACCAGCGATGTTCTTGCTGTGTCTCGGCGCGCTCGGACTGTTGGTTCGGTCTACCCGTGAATGGGCGATGGTTGAACAGGGCGAACAGGCATCACCCAAGCCAATCATGAGTGAGGAGGCGCCTAAAAGCCGAGGAAAATACGGTTTACTTGTGGGTGTCATCGGCATTCTGGTCGCCGGCCCCATCATGAATGGCATCTCAAGTTCTACCGGGGACGACCCCGTGGATGTGGCCATTGCCAATCACCAATCGGTGTCTTTGGCGACCGGTAAGTTCTTTGAATCCGCAGATATCGAGGCGGTCCGCGAGGCACTTATCGCACAAGGGCTCTCTCCTGGTTTAGCCACTGCCCACGACTTGAGTGATGCTCACCTCACCCTTGAGGGTGGCATCCGATTGGCCGGAGATCTGCAGGCTGGCGCCTTCCGCTATCGTCACGGTAGTCATGTCTATGTTCTACAAAGCTACGCGGACCTTCAGGGCGGCGGCACCACACAACATAGTCGCCACATCGGGCACAACTTGATGCGAGGCTACGAAGGCATCGGCGCCTCCGCTGCGGTATGGAGCGACAACGGAAACGTGTATGTCTTCTCGGGCCAAGGCTCCATGGATGACATCCTGGACCTCGCGGCATCCGCGTTCTACGGCATGAAAAGCGGTGGCAGCCACCATTAGGGTTTCATCGCTGTGAATCATAAAAAAGCCCCGCCATCATGCGGGGCTTTTTAGTTGACCCAAGCGCTCAATCGATATCGATCATCCGATAGCGGAAGGTCATACAACCGGAGCCCTCTGGGGCACAATAATAGCTCTCCAGTCGAATCAGGGCAGCACGAGAGGCATCACCCCGCAACTTGATTGCATAGATTTCGTGCTTGCTTTCAAGCAGGTGGGTCCAGTAGCTGTAGTCGTACCAACGAAGCATCACAGGGTTGGCATGAAATCCGTCGGAAAGACCGTCGGCTATCCAAGCCGGCTCAGCGGAAAGCGCTGCATCGGCCAGGGGTACAACATCCAATGACACCGCTCCTCCAGGCACCTGCCAATAGTGGCGACGAATCAGCACATCTGCGGCAGCCCCCTGAGGGACCTCTCGGCCGAGCTCAAAGGAAAATGGTATCCATCGCTCTTGATCGGATGTGTTGAGCGTGACGAGCATGGCACCATCGGCCTGGCGCTCTGCGATGGGTTTGAGCGGGTAACCAACCTCGTCGATCACAGGACCGCCCACTTTATACCCAATGGCCAAACAAATGGCCCCGCCGATCAACATCGACGCAACGCCAACATGCACAATCCGTTGGCCCTCATCGATCTTTTTTTCGGGTACTTCGTCGCTCATTCCTCTAGCCTCCAAGCCACATCGAGACGCTCAGCTTTTTGGGGCTTTAGCCAGCCCCACATCACCCAGGTCGCCCACAACATCAGCACGTTCACCACAGTAAAACCCGCATAATGATACCAAGGAACCTCATCTTTCGCGAAGGACAGGAGGCTCCCCCAGTCCACCAAAATCAAGAAAATCAGTTGGGACCAAAAGCCCAACTTGATGAACCTGTCACCGCGTCCTGTCATCATAGTTACATCCTCTCCGAGTCTGATACTACAGCCAACGGTGGACCGCCACAGAAGGAGCCGTGCAAGGGAGCCTCGGCTCCGTTAGATGGCGCTCCACCTGCACCGGCTTTGCCCATAGGGAATTTCATCATGACCACGCTCAACGCCATCCGACCCTCTGGGTTTATCCTCCTCGCGTTTCTCGCAGCATGTGGCGACTCCGAGCCGAACAGTCCCTGTGGTGAAGAACCCGTCGTCAAAGCTGACGTTGCTGCGGCCCCCACCAAAGCTGCACCGGCCGGCGACCTCAAGCCTTGGACCGACCTCGACGAGGCCGCCCAAATCAAGTACGGCGAGCAAGTGTTCTTGGCCAAAGGCTCCAACACTTGTAACGACTGCCACGGAAAAGATGGCAGCAAAGGCCGACTCGAACAAGCCGCTGACCTCACAAGGCCCGCCACTTGGCGAATCAATAAGGTCTACGCTGACGACAAGGCCAAGGCCAACACCGCCCTCGCCTACCTCGTCTCCAATGGCGGCAAAAAGTTTAACGGTAATTTTGAGGCCGACACACCCGACGCAGGCTGGGACTGGGGCAAGGCCGAGGCAACAGCCTTCGATATCCAGATGTTCGGTGTCACCCAATCCTCGACGCAAGCGGCCATCAAGAAGATCCGAAAGGCGCTTAAAAAAGAGGGCTACAGCTTAGAAAAGAGCGAAATGACCATTTTTGGCACCCAAACAGTGCTCAAGTATCTTGCTAGCATCGAAGCCAAATAGGCCACAGGAACCATCATGAACACAATCCCAAGCATCATTCTCGCGACACTCACCATGGCCTGTGGTGGTGAATCAACACCGCCTGCAGCACCGGCAGCACCGGCGGCCAAAGCAGAGGCAACCCCGCTGAAGCCTTGGCGCGACGCATTGACTGAGTCAGACATTCTCAAATACGGTGAGCGGGTCTTTATGGCCAAAGGGTCCAACACCTGCAACGATTGCCACGGAAAAGACGGCACCAAGGGCCGGCTGGAACAAGCTGCAAACCTCACAATGCCCGCCACCTGGCGCTCCTCGAAGGCCTTGGGCGGCGACCGCGCCAAGGTCGACCACGCACTCAGCTTCCTTGTCAGCAATGGTGGGAAAAAGTTCAACCAAGACTATGTGAAGGCCAATCCAGACGCAGGATGGGATTGGGCTAAGTCCGACGCGAAAGCCTATGACATCCAAATGTTTGGGGTCACCCAATCCTCGACAATGGCCGCCCTCAAAAAGATCCGCAAGGACCTTAAAAAGACCGGCATTGAGCTCCCCAAGGCTGACTTGACCGCCTTTGGCGCGCAATCAGTGCTCAGCTATGTCCGCAGCATCGAGTCCGCAGCTAAGTAAGCACCATCAGCATGAAGGAGGGCGCACAAATGGCGACGATCGTTGTGATCGGAGGTGGGATCTCAGGCTTGTCTGTGGCCATGCACATCGCTGATCAGCGGCCGGACCTGCGCGTGCGCTTGCTCGAAGCTTCAAACCGGCTTGGTGGCGTCATTCACACCGACCGAGACGACGGGTGGGTTTGCGAGGCCGGACCCGGTGCCTTTATCGACCGCCACCCATCCACCCGCCGACTGATCGACCGCTTGGGCCTCAGCGGTGACATCATCTCGGCAGGAAATGCCATCCGCCGACGGTACATTCGGCACCAAGGTCGCCTTCATCCTTTTCCAGACAGCCCCGAGGCCTTGGCCCGCACAGCGCTCCTCAGTGAAAAAGGGCGGCGACGGATGCAGTTTTCACCCGTCTTACCCCCGCAATCTGCAGACCAAACGGTGTCCGAATTTGCCACAGCACACTTGGGTAAAGAGGCCGCCGCCATGTTGGTCGACCCCATCGTCGCGGGAATTTATGCCGGTGCATCCGATCAGCTCAGCGCACGTTCGGTGCTTCCACAGTTGGTCGGCCTCGCAAACAACGGTGGTCGGGTCTGCGACGCCCTCCTCGGTCAAGGACAGGGGCGCCTGGGCAAAGGCTCCATGGTCTCGATATCAGGTGGTCTGGGTAGCATGGTCGAAGCCCTTGAGGCCCATTTGGGTGATCGCATCGAGCGTAACCGCACCGTCACCAAGCTCCGGCGAGCGCCGGGCTGTTGGGAGGTGTCGATTGACGATGGCGAATGCATCGAGGCCGAAGTCGTGGTGTTTACCGCACACGGCCACGCTGCAAAACAAATCCTAGGTCCGATCGATTCGAGCTTGGATGACAACTTGGGCCGCATTCCCTCAGCACCCGTGGCCGTGGTGAATCTTGGCTTTGCTCCAGGCGCCATCGACCACCCGCTCGATGGTTTCGGCTATTTAATCCCCAGCTCAGAGGGTGGATCAGTGCTCGGGGTAAAATGGACGACAAGCATCTTCCCCCAAGGGCGAGCCCCAGAGGCCCACACCTTGATGCAGGTGTTTGTGGGTGGC
>DBIS01000349.1 GCA_002296975.1 Deltaproteobacteria bacterium UBA796
GCGCCACGGGCCCCCCCCCCGCCGCCGCCGCGGCCGCCCCCACCCCCGGGAGCCACAGCCATGTCCGCTTTGGAGAGACCATCGCCACCGATGGCGACTTGGATGGCGATGGCCTCAACGACCTGCTGATCTCCAGTGTAGAGGATGACACCTATGCCTCAGATGCCGGTTCAGTCGCTGTGTTTATGGGGGGTTCCATCCTGTCGACCGGGGATATATCAATCGATGACCGAGACACCCTCATCGGTGCCACCGACGCGTCGATGATGCTCGGTTTCGCCCTCAAATTTGTGGGTGATGTCAACGGTGATGGCAGAGATGACATCTTGGTCGGCGCACCCGAAGCCCGACCGCATGGAACCAAGTCAGGGGCGGCGTACCTATTTTTGGGTAATGCCACCAGTTTTTCTACCGGATCGAGTCGCTTTCACACTGCTGCCGACGCCACCTATAATGGGACATCCGCTTACGATTATGCCGGCTCCGCCATCACCACCTTGGGAGATATCGACGCCGACGGCTACGCAGAATTTGCGATATCCGCGCCGTTTAATGGAGATTTTTTGGACGAGGCCGGCGCCGTTTACTTGATGGTCGACCCCCCCCGCACCGGTGTACACGACATCCCAGATGTGGCCGACACGGTCATCCGTGGTTCACACTCATCTGACCGGGTGGGCAGCTCACTCGCCGGAGGCATCGACTTGGACAACGACGGGGTGCCCGACCTCATCATTGGCGCCCCACGAGCGCGCACCGAAGACACCGGAAAAGGAAACGCCTTTTTAATCTATGGCCCCCTCAACAGCCTTGGCGATGGCGAGATCGGCGGCGATGAGGGCATCGAGGATGGTGCTTTTGCAGGAGAGTCCATTCGAGGCGGCGCGGGGGAAACGCTTTTGGGTGGCCATGACTGGAGCGGAGACGGCCTCTCGGACTTGGCGGTAACGTCGCCAGCAACCAACAGCCCTGAAGGGGTCAGCTCTGCCGGTGGCCTCTTCGTCTTTTTTGGGCGGGGAATGTAAAAAAAACCCTCAACGGCGCCCGCCAAAAGACCCGATGGCTAAAGTCCTAGCTTACTTGGCTGGCTCATTCTCGGCATCCATCGGTCGGGTGTACACACCATCGACTGGAAACAATAAGGCTGACAGTTCGCCTGGCCGAATAAGCCCGATGGCTCCACCCTCGGCACTCTCCTCATCAAAACGTTCTGGTTCTCCCTCTTCTGACCAGTTGGCCACCAACAAAGGAACCGGGTCCGCGGTGTGGTTTCCTGTGAGGCAGCTGGTGCCATGATCGGCGCTCACAACCACCCTCAATCCTTCTGTTACCGTCGGATTTTTCCACAAAAACCGCCCCAAAGCATGGTCGATCGCTGAGATGAAGTCCCGCTTTTCCAGGGGCCGCTTGTCATGGGCAGCGATATCGGTCCCTTTGAAATGTATGGCCACGAAGTTCCGGTTCTCAAACAGCGAGGCCGCAGCACCAAATTTAGCGGCCAGGTTGGTGTCGAGGTTTCCGGTCATCTCGGCGCTGGTGGCCGCCTCCATACCCACGGTTCGGGCCACACCCAGAGCGGTTGGACAGGCCGAAATTAAGGCCGCGTGCTTTGGGCTGTGTCGCGGTGATGGCATGTCGCCCACCCGAGAGGTGCCCCGGGTGATGATGCAGTTCGCTGGATACAAGCCACGACCGATTCGTTCTTGATTGAGCGGATGCCCCTCCAAAACATCGCGGGCTTTGGCCAGCAAAGCCTTGAGCGCATCGACCGTGCGCGCCGCTTCGGGGGTGTCATCCAATGCTACAGGCTCTAAAACCCGCTGAATAAAAGCCTCTCCGCCCGGATCGGTATTGCCCACCGCAGCCGAGAGTTTCGCACCCTGCAACATGACCGTCAGCCGATGCTCATGGCCAGCATATACCCAGCCGCGAATCCCACCAGGGAGGTTCACATTGGTCAGGGTAGACACCAAGTCCTCAACCCCTGCGCGAATCCGTCCCGCTCGCCGATCCACGAGACTTCCGTCGCTGGCTACAGTCGCCATATTTCCCCGAAACAGCACCGCACCCGGGGCAAGCGGCACCCCATTACCGAGGGCCTCCAGCAAACCGCGACCGACTTGCTTGCTCGACTCGGGGTGTCCGAGCAAAGCCAACAGCCCCTCATTGGTCGAGGCCGCTTTTCCGGGCGTGTGGGTGGTCAGGACCTGCCCCTGGCCTCCCCGTCCGGCCAGTGCTTCGAGGGTGGGCGTGTCCGCTGCAGCCAAAGGGGTCAGACCCCCAAGCGCAGGATTGGGCTCATCAGCCATGCCGTCCAGAATCAAAAACAAAGTCCGTGGCCCAGTCTCTTTGTCCTCGGGTTTCGTTGGCATTCGGATTTGGAGGACATCGTCATCCATCTCTTCAAAGGGTATGGCCCGGCTCAAATAGTCCACCACCCCGCGCACGGTCACCTCGAGGTCTTCACTCGCCACCACCACCGCATTGGCGTCCTCTGCGGCACTCAACAGATCGTCATGAATCCACCGGACCGACTGAAAGGCCTCCAAATAGGTGTTGGGGTTGCGGGTGGTCTGGGTTTTTGCCCGGCGAGGAAAACGGGATTTGTGCTTGTCTTCATCAAGGACCGCCAAAACGAGCCCCGCACCGATCGCATCAGAACCTGGGGGTAAATACCGATGAAAAGGTGGCACGATATGGGTGCCCTCCAAGATCATATGAGAACGCTCCCGAGTGGCCCGCCGAATCACAGCGCGCACCCCCACAGCCACCTGGTCACACTGTTGCCGATAGCCGGCCAACACCCGCTCCCGAGGCTTTGAGAGCACCTTTCCCCCTTGAAGCATTCCCCGAAAAGAGTGGTCGTGGAGCCCGGGCACCACCTCCGCACTTAAGACCGTTCGCATGGTCTCTCGAATCATATCGGTGGATGTGACCGTCCGAATGCCCAAACGCACAGCAAGCTCTGTGGCCAACGTCGATTTTCCCGTACCCGTGGCCCCTCCCAAAAGCAAAAACAAGGGCCGCTCAGTGCGCCGAACCCAGCTGACGAAACGAAACCGCCTCAAGGCATGAGGGTCGCCCAAAGCCTCCAAACGCCCACACACCTCAAGCTCGAGGGCAGCCTCTTCGATCTCGATCCCTCCCCGTGAGATCAACCATAAATAAATCTCCTGGGCCAAGCGCATCGCCGCTTCATATTCGAGTCCAGCGGTTGTTAATTGCTGAAAAACGATGCCCCGAGAATAGGGATAAACCCGGTCCCCTGCCCGCACCATTGTGCTGCCTGCCTCGGCCAAGGTGAACTGCCGCTGGGGGAATTGATCGGCGGGGATACCCAGGGTCTTTTCCACCAAAGCCCGGGTGCGCAGCTCTAGCTCCTCGGCGGTGATTTCATCGAGGGAACGAATCTCATCCCGCAACTGGTTCGAGATCGCGAAGGCATCCGCCATCTCGATACCCCGCGCGAGTAGACTCGCGGTGACCATGCCGGTCTGAAATCGGTACCGCCCATGACGGCTCACGACTGTAGGACGGTGCTTCTTCTGATTGTCTGCCTTGCTCATGACAACACCGTAGCACCGCTCAACAAATCGTGATCCAATCCCCGAATCAGAATATACACCTGCTAGTCCTGCTTTGGAGACACCATGCGACAAGCCCATCTACTCACCCTCATCATCACGCTCATCGGCTGCGGACGTCCGCAAAAGCAGGATGGGTCGAATGGTTCGCGATCTTCGAGCGGCCGAGTCGTCATCCAAAACAAGGGCTCTGACACCTTGGTCAACGTCGCCCAAGCGTGGGCTGAAGCTTATAAAGTCGTGGACTCCAGTGTGGCCATCGCCGTCACCGGCGGGGGATCTGGCACCGGAATCTCATCGATGATCAATGGTACGGTCGACATCGCGAATGCATCCCGGGCCATGAAAAGCAGAGAACTGGACAGCGCAAAGAACAACGGCGTCGACCCTAAAAAGTATGTGGTCGGTCACGATGCCATCGCAGTCTATTTACACAAATCCAATCCCATCTCCGAATTCACCCTCAGCCAACTCAAAAGTATTTACGGCGAGCATGGCCCTGCTGAAAAATGGTCCGATTTGGGCATCACCATCCCTGGGTGCCCATCCGATGAAATTGTCCGGGTCAGCCGCCAAAACAACTCTGGAACCTATGCATACTTCAAAAAGTCGGTCATAAAAAAAGGTGAGTACAAGCTTGGTTCTCGCGACATGCATGGCTCAAAAGATGTGGTCGACTTGGTCGAAAATACACCTTGCGCAATCGGCTACTCCGGGCTGGCATACGCCAATGACCACATCAAGATGCCCTGCATCAAGACCACCGACGATGCCCCTTGCGTGACACCGACAGTGCCCAGCGCAGCCGACGGCAGCTACCCCATCGCGCGCCCTCTGCTGATGTACACAGCAGGTGTTCCCAAGGGTGCGGTTAAAGAATATATGGACTGGATCTTGAGCGATGCGGGACAATGCATCATCCTCGACAAAGGCTACGCTGCTGTCCGGGAGGTCAACTGCGAATAGCCCCCATACGGAGCCAATATGAAGCGCTACGAAGCACGACTCGCGCACGACATCAACGCCATCCAAAAGCGGGTGGCAAGCATCGCAGACGCTGTACGCGCCGCAGTGAACGAGGCGGTGACCGGGCTTGAGACCTTCGATAAGCAGCGATTGTACGATGTGATCTTGGACGATCACCCCATCAATCGCGAGAGCCGAAAAATCGACTCAATGTGCCATGCTTTCGTCGCACGCCACCTGCCGGCAGCCGGGCACCTGCGTTTTGTATCTTCGGTCCTGCGACTCAATATTGGCCTGGAGCGCATCGGCGACTACGCGGTGACCATCGGTCGGGTCGGTGCACAGCTCACGCAACCCATCCCCCCGCCCTTGATGGCCGACATCCGAGAGTTGGCCGACCAAACCATCTCCATGCTGCGCACCGCAATTCGCGCCTTTTTGGAAGAAAATGCTGAGTTGGCGCGCCAAACCAAACCCATCGCCAAAGAGATCGACGCGGTCTATGACCGCATGTTCCACAATATCGTGGCCACTGATGATGGCAGGCCTCGGGCCGAGTTCGTTCGGGTCCTCACCATTCTCGACCAAATCGAGCGGGTGAGCGACCAAGCCAAAAACATCTGCGAAGAAGCCGTCTTTGTCGCCACCGGGGAGACTAAACAACCCAAGGTCTACAAAATTCTTTTTGTGGACCGCACCAACGGCCTGGTGAGTCAACTCGCCAAGGCCTTGGCCATCAAAGCTTTCCCGGAATCCGGTGTTTTTCATGCCGCAGGTTGGGACATTGGCCCATCCATCAACCCGGCCTTAGCGCGGATCGCCGACAAACTTGGCCTCGATGTTGAAGATGCCGCGGTGCGCAGCTTTTCTGAGCTCACCCAAAGCCCTGCCAAATACCATGTCATCGTCACGCTCGTGTCCACCGAAGATACCAAGCTCCCTCAAATCCCATTTCACTCCATCCTCCAAAACTGGAACCTGGGCCCACGGCCAGAGGGCGATCAAGCAGAGATCGATGCCAGGGTCGATGAACTCTCCCAAAACCTGCGCGCCCATATCCGAGACTTGATGGTCACCCTTCGCGGAGAAGACGCCAGCTGATGCAAAGTCCTCCCCCCACATCATCAGGCGCCCAAGATGGGCTCACGCGCGATTGGTGGATCGACCGGGTGATGGGTGGATTGATGTGGCTTGCCGGTATCTCGGCCATCTTGGCCATCATCGCAATTTTTGTGTTCATCACCAAAGAAGGTGCAGGATTTTTTGGCGGTGCCACCGGTATCAAAGAATTCTTAGGGTCACCGTTGTGGCGGCCAACCTCTGATGAAAACCCGACCTATGGCACTTTGGCCTTGATCGCCGGCACC
>DBIS01000315.1 GCA_002296975.1 Deltaproteobacteria bacterium UBA796
TTGGAAGATGAACCTGGGCCCTGAAGCGGCGGCGGCTCTCGCAACGGCTCTGCGCAATTCCCTCATAGACGACACCGGTGTTGATATCCTGGTCGCCCCCTCTGCAATCTCGATCCCTGCGGTCACCGACCGCCTGAAACACACCGGAATTTTTGTGGCAGGTCAAGACCTCCACCCGGAAACCCACGGTGCATTCACGAGTCAGGTCAGCGGTGAAATGCTCAAGGAAGCAGGCTGTGAATACGTCATCGTCGGACACTCCGAACGACGGAGTCTCTTTGGAGATGACAACCCTACAATAAACGCCAAGGTCCACGCATCCTTTCGCGCAGGGCTGCTGCCAATCCTTTGCGTAGGCGAAACCTTGGAACAACGTAATGCTGGCGAGGCCATGGCTGTTGTCAGCCATCAACTCGCTGAAGGGCTCGCCGGGCTGCACCCCGACCAGGTCGTATCCACCACCATCGCTTATGAGCCAGTTTGGGCCATCGGTACAGGCGTTACAGCGAGCCCAGACCAAGCGCAAGAGATGCATGCAAGCATTCGTGCTTGGCTCAGGGCGAACTACCCCGCCTTTGTCGCCAAGCAAACTCGCCTCCAATACGGTGGCAGCGTTAAACCCGCGAACGCCGAAGAACTTCTTAATCAACCCGATATCGATGGCGCGCTTGTCGGAGGCGCGGCACTGAACGTCGAAAGCTTTGTTGCGATAGTGCGCGCCGGCTCCTAAAGGGGAAACCATGCAACTTTTCATTACCATTCTTCACATCGTCCTCGCGACGTTGATGATTCTGATCATCCTCCTCCAACCCGGAAAAGAAGGCGGAGCCGCCCTCGCCGGTGGTTCGAGCGGAAATCAAATGTATGGGCCACGCGGGGCCGGGAACTTCTTGGGACGGGCCACCACCATCGTGGCGTGTATGTTCATGTTCACCAGCATCTCTTTGGCTTGGTACAGCTCAGACCGTATCCAGTCTGGCTCAAATATCGAAGACGCCATCGAACGCCTCGAAGGCTCAAACGATGATGACGGCTTTGGCATTCCCATGCCAACACCCGCAATTCCTGCGTCGGCAACCGATAAATCTATCGATGACCAGGCCGGTTCAGATGCACCTGTTGGTGCTCCAGCTGGCGAGCAGACCCCTTCAGATGCCCCTAAAAACCCATCGACACCCACCATCGACGAGTAGGTTGACATGGCCACAACGAGGTCATAGATGCGGGTGTTCACTCTGCGAGGGTGGCGGAATTGGTAGACGCGCTAGATTAAGGATCTAGTGGCCTTAGGCTGTGGGGGTTCGATTCCCCTCCTTCGCACCATATACAACAAGCCGGAATGTCTAAACGCATTCCGGCTTTGTTTTGGGGCATTCCGACCCAGCTAGGGTTTAGCTGCCCACATGTTTCTGGCACTCAGCCTTATCCATGCACTCACCCCATAAGGTCATCCGATGGTGGGTAAGCCTAAGCCCCAGGGCCCGAGCAACAGTCTCTTGGCGTTCCTCAATCACATCGTCCTCGAATTCGAATATCCGACCGCATTGGTTGCATATCAAATGGTCGTGATGCTCATCGAGTTCCGCTGCTTCATACAGGGCCTGCCCGTCACCAAAGCGTTGTACCCGGGCCACCCCAGCGCCAACAAATAGCTTGAGTGCCCGATAAACAGTGGCATAGCCAACGCTAGCGTTGACCAGCTTCACCCGTGCCAACAAACCGTCGATGGTCGTATGCCCCTCTAGGGACACAAACGTATCGAAAATGACATCGCGCTGGCGTGTCTTTTTCAGTGAATTCTCGCGCATGTAGCTCTCGAGAAGCTCACGCAAATCAGCGGAGCGATCCTGCATCCCGCGCCTCCAGGCATATTTATTCATAGCCTGTCTGCGCGGAATGCGGGATTATTGAGCGCTCTTACTCCTCAGCGGAAGTTTCGGCCTCGACTGAACCTTCTGGGGCAGTCTCGACAGTGCTCTCATCGGAGACCGATGCAGCACTGTCAGCTTCCGGAGCGGCCATGACTGGCTTCACTTTGGCTTCGCTGGGATCGAAATCACCAACGAGCTCAATGAGCGCCATCGGTGCTTGGTCTCCACTCCGATATCCAACCTTACGAATCCGGGTATATCCGCCAGGGCGCTGTTTATAGCGTTCTGCGTACTCTCCGAAAAGGCGTTCGAGAGCCTCTGGATCGTTCAGCCAGCGACGAGCGCGGCGGATAAAGTGAAGCCGTCGGGCTTGAGCAGCCTTCAGTTCCTCGCCGGACATACCCTCGAGGGAAGACGGGGGAACCCGCTTACCCATGGTAATGACCTTGTCGGCAATCCGACGAAGTTCCTTAGCCTTAGCTTCTGTGGTTTTGATTTGGCCATGAACCATCAACGAAGTGACCATATTGCGATACATCGCCTTACGGTGTGCGCTGTTCCGTCCAAGACGGCGGCCTGCTTTACGGTGTCGCATAATTAACTCCTTGAATGTGAATACGGTAAATTACCGAACCCATCATTACTTGGTGCGATCCTTAGGGAAGTTATGAAGTTTCATTCCAAGAGATAAACCAAGTTCGGTCAAAATCTCTTGAATCTCGTTGAGAGACTTACGACCAAAGTTCTTGGTCTTAAGCATCTCGGGGACACTGCGCTCCACGAGCTGCCAGATATGCTCGATGCCAGCATTCTGCAGGCAATTCGCTGAACGAACAGAGAGTTCAAGCTCGTCGACGCGCTTGAACAAGCTCTCGTTCCATTCCTCCTCGGGGGCGATTTCTTCCGCAGCAACGGGCTCTGGCTCTTCAACGAAGTTGATGAACACCTGAACCTGTTCCTTGAGAATCTTGGAAGCGAAGGCAACTGCGTCCTCGGGACTTACCGAACCGTCGGTCCAAATCTCGAGCGCCAAGTCATCATAGTCTGTACGGTGCCCAACGCGAGCGCTGGTGACGGTGTACTTGACCTTCTTGATGGGCGAATGCAACGCATCCACAGGGATGGTCCCAATGGCGGCCTCAGCTTCGTCGGTCATTGTACCCGGAACATAGCCACGCCCCATGGAGCAAGTAACTTCTGCCTGGAACCGGCCACCTTCCGTGAGGGTTGCGAGAACCAACTCGGGGTTGAGAATCTCAGCCTCTCCATCAAAACGAATGTCAGCGGCGGTGACGTCAACCGTCTCGCCTTCTCCACAGGTCTTGTCGATATGACCGTTCAGCACTTCACTGGAGCCCGTGCGCACACGCACTTGCTTGAGGTTGAGGACAATGTTTGTCACATCATCGACAACACCAGGAATGGACGAAAACTCATGAAGTACGCCTTCGATTTTCACGGTCTTAATGGCGGCACCTTGAAGGCTGGCCAACAGAATCCGCCGAAGGGCGTTCCCAAGCGTGATTCCAAAACCACGCTCGAGCGGGCGTACGACAAACTTGCCATAGGTATCAGTAGATTTTTTAGTTTCGACCCGCTTTGGGCGAATCAATGAGCGCCAGTTGGCGGCTACGATTTCTTGCATAATATCTCCAATCGGGTTTCTTCCTGCTGGACCAACGCAGGTTCTGCACTCGATAGAATAGGCTTTGGGCCCCCGCTACAAGCGGGAGCCACAGGTCCGTTCTAGATTAGACGCGACGCTTTTTGGGCGGACGACAACCATTGTGGGGAATCGGGGTCACATCACGAATATGAGTGATTTTCAGTCCACAGGTAGCGACGGCACGTAAAGCGCTTTCACGCCCTGTACCCGGCCCCTTGACGTAAACTCCGACTGCCTTCATGCCATGGTCCATGGCTTTCTTGCAGGCATCTTCAGCAACGAGACCTGCTGCAAATGGTGTACTCTTTCGAGAACCCTTGAAGCCTTTCACGCCTGCAGAAGACCAACTAACGGTGTTACCGGCAGGATCAGTCACAGTGACGATTGTATTGTTGAAAGTGGCCTGAATATAGACCAGACCGCTTGGGACGTTCTTTTTGACCCGACGTGCGGACCGTGTTTTACTTGGCTTTGCCATGATTTAACCCTCCCCTTAGCGCCGACGTCCGGCGGTCCGAACGGGCCCCTTACGTGTGCGTGCGTTTGTGTGTGTGCGTTGACCCCGAACTGGAAGTCCCTTTTTGTGGCGAAGGCCACGGTAGGCACCGATGTCGATGAGCCGCTTGATATTCATTGCAACCTCTTTTCGGAGGTTACCTTCAACTTGATAGTCGTCCTGAATCACCTTGCGAATCGCGGCAACTTCAGTTTCCGACAAGTCGCCGGCTTTAATATCGCGTGCCACGTTAGCGGCATCACAAATGACCCCGGCGGTCTGGCGGCCAATACCAAAAATATACGTGAGAGCAATATCCACGCGTTTATGACGTGGGAGGTCTACACCTTCTATACGTGCCATGGTCTAACCCTGCCTTTGTTTGTGCTTGGGGTTTTCACAGACGACGCGCAGAACGCCCCGTCGTTTAACGATGCGACATTTCTCGCAGATCTTCTTTACAGAAGCGCGTACTTTCATTTTATACTTCCCTCGCCGGCATGGCCGGTTCAACAGGTGGTTTAGTTATCCGTCAAGAACAGTGAGAATCTCTGTTCCGTTCGGGGTGATGGCAATGGTGTGTTCGAAGTGAGCTGATAGGCTCCCGTCTGCTGTCACCACCGTCCAAAGATCGTTTAAAGTTTTAGTTTTCCAGGTTCCGAGCGTCACCATCGGTTCGATCGCGAGGCACATTCCTGGTTTGAGCAAATCTCCCGTATTGGGCTTTCCGTAGTTCGGGACCGAGGGACGCTCGTGAAGCGCCCGTCCAATCCCATGTCCAACATATTGCCGGACGATTCCGAAACCATTGGGGCGGATTACAGACTCGATCGCATGACCGATATCTCCAATACGTTGCCCGGCCTGAGCCGCAGAGATGCCGTCATATAGGCTCTGCTCTGTGACGTCAAGCAGGCTCTGCACCTTTGGGCTAACTGTCCCCACAACAACCGAAAATGCATGATCGGCATAATAGCCCCCGAAGTGCAAACCCATGTCTATCGATATCAAATCACCATCGACAAGCGGCACACTATTCGGGATACCGTGAACCACTTGAGCATTCAACGAAGCACATATCGTGGCTGGAAATGGCGGAGCACCCTCGACCGCGTAGCCCTTAAAGGCCGGCACAGCACCCATGCCCCTGATCAACTCATCCGCAAGCTGATCCACATCGGCTGTACTGATCCCGACGGCGATGATCTCGCTCAGCCGGGCACCGACCTCAGCGAGCCGGCGTCCACTGGACCGCATAGCGGCCACTTCCCAATCTGCTTTAAGGTGGACCACCTAAATACCGAGCGCGCCCAAAATGGCCAACTGCACCTGAGCGATAGACTTGGAACCGTCGATTGTATACACGGTCCCCTTCGGCTTCAACCAAGCCAAAACGGGGGCAGTCTCACGCTCGTATGTGTAGAGCCGCAACCGAACGGTTTCCTCTAGGTCATCATTTCTTTGGACAACATCACCACTACACCGGTCGCACACACCCAATTTCTTGGGCGGGTTGTGGGACACATGGAACGTAGCGCCACAACCAAGGCATGTTCGCCTTCCGCTCAAACGTGGAACCAACATGCTGCCTTCAACTTGTAGGTTGATCACAGTACCGATTTCACGCCCCTGCCCATCAAGCCAACTGTAAAGCATCTCGGCCTGGGCGACTGTACGGGGAAATCCATCGAGCAGCGCTCCCCCCTGACAGTCAGCTTCTGCTAAACGGCTCGCGACGATATCACAAACAACCGAGTCCGGAACGAGCTCACCTTTGTCCATGAAGCTCTTGGCTAACAGCCCGAGCGGCGTTCCCTCCTTGAGGTGCCGCCGAAAGATATCCCCAGTTGAGACATGAGGAATGCTCAATGCCTCGCAAACTGCAGCAGCTTGCGTGCCCTTACCTGCACCAGGCGGCCCGAAGAGAATAACGTCCATTCCGACGCTCCTTAATTACCGGTTACCCAGTGTCCCGCGACGACCGCCGCCAGAACCCTGACCAGGCCCAACAACGCCATCATAGTGACGGGTCATTAAATGGCCCTCGATCTGAGCCACCGTATCCAGGGTAACACCCACGATAATGAGCAAGCCTGTTCCACCGAAGAAGAACGGCACGCCATAAGCACTGATAAGCACAGTCGGCAAAATACAGATCACAGCCAAATATAAGGAGCCACCCAAAGTCAGCCGGGTGAGTACCCGGTCTAAATAATCAGCAGTCTGGCGCCCTGGCCGCAATCCAGGAACATAACCACCCTGTCGACGAAGGTTATCAGCCACATCCACCGGGTTGAAGGTCACAGCGGTATAAAAATAGGCGAAGAAGATAATCATGCCAATGTACAGCAGATTGTAAGTCCAGGTACCCGGCAAGAACGCCGCGCCGAGCGCGTCGAATAATGGATGGGCGTAAAAGGTCCCGATGGTCGCCGGGAACATCATCACCGACGATGCGAAAATCGGAGGAATAACACCGGCCACGTTTACCGTGAGTGGCAAATGGGTTTGCTGTCCACCGTAAACCCGTCGCCCGACAACCCGCTTGGCATACTGAATTGGAACCTGCCGCTGGCCCCGCTCGACGAACACAATCGCCATGACAACGAGCACCATAAAGCCCATGAGCAACACGGCACCCAGAAGGGTAATCTCGCCGATGCTCACCTTTTGGTAGGTGTTCATCAACCCTGAAGGGAGGGCTGCGATGATTCCGCAGGTAATGATTAAGGACGCACCATTCCCAATGCCACGATCAGTGATCTGCTCACCGAGCCACATCACAAAACAGGCGCCTGCAGTCATTGTAATGACTGTCATCATCCGGAAAGGCCAACCCGCATCGATAACAACATCAGTGCCACCGATTGTCTTCATCTGCTCAAGAGATATCCCGATTCCCATTGACTGGATAATCGCGATTCCAATGGTCAGGTACCGAGTGTACTGGGTAATCTTTTTACGACCGACCTGCCCTTCTTTGGACAGGCGTTCGATCTGCGGCATCACAACCTGCATCAGCTGCATTATGATCGATGCCGAAATGTAGGGCATGATGCCAAGCACGAACACGGAGAACTGCTGTAGCGCACCACCCGAAAACATATCGTACAAGCCGAGAAGCGTACCCTCGTTACCTGCGAAGAAGTCTCCAAGGGCCACGCGGTCTACGCCAGGCGCCGGAATGAAAATCCCGAGCCGGTACACACCAAGCATTGCCAGCGTAAAAAAGATCCGAGCCCTAAGGTCGGGTATCTTCAGCACATTGGCAATGGCCTCAAACACCTCAGACGACCTCTGCTGTTCCGCCAGCCGCCGAAATCTTCTCTGCAGCTGACTTCGTGAACTTGGCAGCTTTGATGGTCAAAGCCTTATCGATGTCGCCATTGCCCAACACCTTGATGCCATGCTTCTCAATCTTAGCGATAACACCAGCCGCTTTCAAAACAGATGCGTCAACGGTGTCGCCCTTCTTGAACTTGGCTGAGATCTTTTCAATCGTCACTTCGGTATAGCGCTTTCCAAAGATATTATTGAACCCACGCTTCGGCAAACGCCGTTGAAGGGGCATTTGGCCACCTTCGAAACGAGGATGAATGGTGTTACGGGCGCCTTGGCCCTTGGTGCCGCGGCCGGCGGTTTTACCTTTTCCGGACCCCTCACCACGACCAACACGCTTTCGCGCTTTGGTCGAGCCAGGTGACGGCTTTAAATTGCTGAGTTCGTTCGCCATGAGAGGCTCCTTATAGTTGGACGCTATGCGTCCAACTCTTCAACTTCGATGAGGTGGATGACCTTGCGAACCATCCCACGAATCGCGGGTGTGTTTTCAAGAATACGCACCTGGTTAGGGCGTTTCAGGCCCAGCCCTGCAACATTCGCGCGTTGTACGCGGGTGCTGCCGATGAGACTTCTCTTTAAAGTGACCTTCAAGTTTTTCATTGGGACCTACCTTAAGCGTTGGATGAGTCAGCGTTTCCACTGCCCCAAACGTGCGCGCCGACGGTGTAGCCGGACATGAACTCTTCGGCCTTCCGGCCCAGCCGGGCAGCATACATTTCTGGTGACTCGAGGCAGCCGAGTGCGTCCATGACTGCCTTGACAACATTGTTCGCGTTGCTGCTCCCAATGACCTTGGTCAGCACATTGGAATATCCAGCAGCATCAAGGATTGCACCGACCTTGGCACCGGCAATAACACCGGTACCGGGGCTAGCCGGACGCAACACAACTTTAGATGCACCGAATCGACCCTCAACAAAGTGAGGAACGGTGCCGTCAATAATGGGCACATCAACCATGGTCCGGCGAGCACGCTCACCAGCCTTGCGAATGGCCTCTGGAACTTCCGCGGCCTTGCCGTAGCCGAAACCGACCCGACCCTTTCCATCCCCAACCACTACCAAAGCGGTGAAGTTGAAACGACGGCCACCCTTGACAACCTTCGACACCCGATTGATGTCGATCGTCTTCTCGATCATTCCGTCGTCTTTATCATCTCGACGGTTTTGGCGTTTGTTGTACACGGTGTTCTCCTAAAACTTGAGACCGGCTTCACGAGCCGCGGTGGCGAGCGCTTGTACACGTCCGTGATACAAGAAGCCATTCCGGTCGAAAGTCACGGTGGTGATGCCTGCTTCAATTGCCTTCTGGGCAATCAAGGCGCCGACCTTGGTCGCTGCTCCGATATTTCCCTTATGTCCGTCATGAGCGATCTCACTGGACTGGGTCGAAGCAGATGCAAGGGTCGTCCCATTATCGTCATTGATAATTTGGGCGTAAATGTGGTTTGCCGAGCGATACACCGACAGCCGAGGCCGCGCTGTAGAACCACGCACAACCTTTCGGATGTGCATCTTTCGACGCAAACGCGCCTTCGCTCTTGGGTTGGTCTTTGCCATGATATCTCCTTCGCCTATTTGGCGGACTTACCGGCCTTGAGGCGGACATATTCACCTTCGTACCGGACACCCTTGCCCTTGTACGAATCTGGCGGACGAAAGCCACGAATCTCGGCGGCCGCTTGGCCTACCTTTTCTTTGCTGATGCCCGTTACGGTGACGGAAGTGTTCTTTACAACGGTAACAGTCACCCCTTCTGGGAAGGGAAATTCAATCGGATGGCTGAAGCCAAGGTTGAATACGACCTTACTGCCCTGAACCGCAGCCTTATACCCGACGCCGTTAATCTCGAGCTTCCGCTCGAAACCTTCAGACACGCCGATCACCATGTTGTTCAACAAGGCACGCATAAGCCCGTGATTTGCGCGAAAGACCTTTGAGTCGCCAGCCCGGCTAACACGAACAGTGCTCCCATCGACAGCGACGCTAATGCCATTCACAATAGTCTGAGTCAACTGACCTTTAGGGCCCTTGACCAACAGCACGCCACCAGTTGCCGACACGGACACACCGTTTGGTACTGCGACAGGCTTGTTTCCAATTCGAGACATAATTTAACTCCCTACCAGACGTAGCAGAGGACTTCGCCGCCAACACCCTTTTCACGGGCCTGGCGGTCAGTCATCACGCCGCGAGGCGTAGTAAGAATGGCGACACCAAGCCCGTTACGAACTTGAGGTATTTCACCGCTGCCGACATAAACACGCCGCGAAGGCTTACTTATGCGCTGAAGGCCGCGAATGATACCCTTAAAGTTGGCATCGTACTTGGGAAAAACTTTAATAGCACCCTGCGGGCCGGTTTCGACCTCTATATAACCCTCAATAAAACCCTCACCCTTGAGGATCTTAACGATCTCAAGCTTGATTTTAGATCGAGGAATTACCACGGTACCATGGCGTGCCTGCATCGCATTACGAATGCGAGTCAGTAAATCGGCTATTGGATCAGTCATGAGACTCTCCCATCAGACAAAGGAAACAAAACAAGTGTATTACCAAGAAGCCTTGGAAACACCTGGAAGCTCACCCGAAAGGGCGTGGCTTCGAAAACATATGCGGCACATATTAAAGTCACGGAGAAAGGCTCGCGGCCGCCCACATAGGGGACAACGGTTCTTCTTCCGAACTGCAAATTTGGGCTCGCGCTTGGACTTGGCGATCATGGACTTTTTGGCCACTTCGATCTCCCTACTTGGCTGCGAAAGGCATACCCAGCGCTTTTAGCAGCGCATGCCCTTCTTCATCGGTTTTGGCGGTGGTGACAAACGTTATGTTCATCCCCGTAATACGCTGAACCTTGTCATATTGAATCTCAGGGAACACAATCTGCTCCGTGATACCCATTGAAAAATTTCCTCGACCATCAAATCCGTGAGGGTTTAATCCCCGGAAATCCCGAATACGAGGCGTTGCGATACTGATCAACCGATCCAGGAATTCCCACATCTGAGTTGACCGCAAAGTGACCTTCGCGCCTAGCGGCATCCCTTCACGAAGCTTGAAGTTCGCAATTGAATTTCTAGCTTTAGTGATAATTGGCCGCTGACCTGTAATCAATCCAATCTCGGCTGCTGCTGCATCCAAAACCTTCATGTTCGTAATGGCTTCCTTCAGACACGTATTCACGACGATCTTCTGGAGGCGTGGAACTTCCATAATGTTGCAGTACTCAAACTCTTTATGCAGCTGAGGAACAACAGTCTCTCTATACTGGGCTTTCAAACGCGGTTGCATGATTCCCCCTTTAGGACTTGCTAATGACATCGCCGGTCTTCCGATCGACGCGCACCTTTTTCCCATCAACAACACCCCAGGCCGCTTTCACCTTGCGACCATCTTTGGCATTGAACAGAGAAACGTTAGAAATATGAAGCCATGCCTCTTTTTCGACGGTGCCGCCTTCGCGACCCGCCTGCGGCTTGGTTCTACGTGAGACCAGGTTGACCTGCTCGATCAACACTCGGCCTTCCACTGTATCAACGTTGATGACCCGTCCCGTAGCACCCTTGTGCTTTCCAGTTGTCACGACAACGCTATCATTAGCTTGAATTTTATACTTACTCATCGGATTGCCTCTAAAGAACTTCTGGCGCGAGCGAAACGATCTTCATGTAGTTTTTGGCACGAAGCTCACGCGCCACTGGACCGAAGATGCGTGTGCCTACCGGCTCGCCGTCATTGGTGATGAGGACTGCTGAGTTGGTATCAAAGCGAATGTAGCTTCCGTCTGCACGGCGCAATTCTTTGGTGGTCCGAACAATGACAGCTTTCATCACTGAACCTTTCTTCACCTTCGCATTCGGTATCGCTTCCTTAATGGAAACAACAATAACGTCACCCACGGAGGCATACCTACGCTTCGAGCCGCCGATCACCTTGATGCAAAGCACCTTTTTGGCTCCCGAGTTGTCGGCGATGTCCAAGACACTTTCGGTCTGAATCATGTCGTTCTCCCTTCAGCCCCACGGGGCCGTCTGCTCAGGTCTTGGTTTGGACAATCACGAAGTGTTTCCGCTTAGACAGCGGTCGGCACTCTTCAATCACAACAACATCACCCAGTTGTGCTGAATCGTTTTCGTCGTGAACAGTGTAGTTTTTGCAACGCCTAATGTACTTGTGGTAGCGCGCGTGTTTCACCAAACGCTCTACTCGCACTGTTGCGCTTTTTTGCATTTTAATCGACACAACCTTCCCCGTCAGTCGACGGCGTCCGGTACTTGTGTCTTCTGTGTTGGTTGCGGTAGCAGCCATATCGATTCTCCACAGAGGGTTGTAAGCAAAGCTGACGTCCATCCGGAAATCGAATGGTTGCCGCATTTCAGTGGAGGTCTCCTGTGAAACACAGGACCCAGCCACTGGCGTTGCTCACGCCACGCACCCATCGGGTGCAAAATCCACCGAGGTGGTGAACCACTCCCCAACCGTTAAGCTGCGAAGCGGCCGCTGTTTATTCGCCTGGTGTAACCTTGTCAACGATCCCCTTCAGGAAACCGCTGGCACCATCATCACCTTCACTACCATTATCACCAGGAACAAAGGATGTCCGGTACATATCGCGAAGTGAGTTCGGAGAAAGGGATTGCTCTTTTTCTCGTTCTCGCTGCACAGTCCTCGAACGCGCGATCCCCTTGCGGAGCTTGGCGAGTTTCGATGTGTCATCCAACTGACCAGTCTTGTTACGGAACCGCGCCTCAATCAACTCTCGTTCGAGTTGAAGCTCGCGGTGCACAACAGATTTGTCATCCATCTTATTAATTTCAATAGCAGACATTAGAGAACCTCACGCCGCTTGACGAACTTGGTCTTCATTGGCATTTTATGGCCTGCGAGCCGCATGGCCTCTTGAGCAACCTCAAGGGGCACGCCCTCGAGCTCGTATATGATGCGCCCTGGTTTAACAGGTGCAACCCATCCTTCAGGAGGACCCTTACCTTTACCCATCCGGGTCTCGGCTGGGCGTTTGGTGATGGGCTTGTCTGGAAATACACGAATCCAAACCTTACCACCACGCTTCACGTAGCGGGTCATGGCTATACGGCCGGCCTCGATTTGACGTGCAGTCAGCCAACCGCATTCCTGCGATTGCAAACCGAACTCACCAAAGCTGACTTCGCCGCCTCTGTAGGCTTTGCCACGCATCCGGCCCCTCTGGACCTTACGCCATCGTACGCGTTTTGGACTAAGCATTGGAAATCTCCAAAAATAAATTAATAGGTGAGCCCACCCAAGGCGGGCCGTTAAAAATCATCCGGTGATGGACGGCTTGGCTTTACTGTCGGCGATCTCGCCCTTGAAAATCCAAACCTTCACACCGATGATGCCATAAGTGGTAGCAGCCTCAGCGAAGCCGTAATCAACGTCAGCCCGAAGCGTATGCAGCGGCACGCGCCCCTCTCGGTACCATTCCCGGCGAGACATTTCAGCACCACCGAGGCGGCCTGCACACATCACCTTTACGCCTTTGGCTCCGGCACGCTGCGATTGGGTGACAGCCTTTTTCATGGCCCGACGAAAACTGACCCGCTTGACGAGCTGGGCAGCAATATTTTCAGCGACAAGCTGCGCATCGGTCTCGACCTTCCGCACTTCAATAACGCTGACAAAAACCTCGGTGTCGACGATCTTTTTCAGGTCATCCTTGAGCGCTTCCAACCCACTTGCCCGCTTGCCAATAATGATCCCAGGCTTGGCAGCGTGCACAAAGACCTTGGCCTTCGAAGCAGCGCGCTCAATGCGGATCTTGCTGATTCCCGCGTGGTACAGCTTGGCCTTCAGAAACTTCCGAATCTTAAGGTCTTCATGAAGAAACTTCTGGTAGTCCTTATCGGCATACCAGGTGCTCTCCCAGTCTCTAACGATCCCAACGCGGAACCCAATCGGATTTACTTTTTGTCCCATAACGGCTCCTTAAGCCTCGCCCACAACCACAGTGATGTGGCTGGTGCGCTTGAGAATCTTAGTCGCCATGCCACGGGCACGGGGACGGAAGCGGCGAAGGGTAGGACCTTCATCCACAAAGATGCGGGTGATAACGAGACTATCGATGTCGACCTTTTCACCGCCAGCATTGGCCGAATACTCGGCGTTTGCGACAGCAGACTCGACCAACTTCTTAAGAAGCGGGGCTGTCTTTTTACGGGTGAACTGAAGAATCTCGAGAGCTTCTCCAACATCACGACCCCGAACCATATCAGCTACAAGGCGGGCCTTGCGAGCTGATACACGGGCTAAACGAAGTTTTGCTTGGGCTTTCATTTTCATCTCCCCTAGCGAACCTTGCTCTTCTTGTCCGCAGCGTGACCCCGAAAATGCCGGGTGGCTGAAAACTCTCCGAACTTGTGTCCGACCATATTCTCGGTGACATACACCGGGATAAACTTTCTGCCGTTATGCACTGCGAATGTCAACCCCAGAAAATCTGGGATGATCATCGAGCGCCGGCTCCATGTCTTGATGACGGCGTTTCCACCAACCTCGCGTGCGGCGATTGCCTTAGCGAGTAGGTGTTGGTCCACGAATGGGCCTTTTTTAACTGAACGTGCCATTGCTGTCTCCTAGCGCCGACGCTTGACGATAAACTTGTTTGAGGGTTTCTTCTTGTCACGGGTCTTGTAACCCTTGGTGGGCTTACCCCAGGGTGTCACAGGGTGACGTCCCTTAGAGCGGCCTTCGCCACCACCATGCGGGTGGTCGATGGGGTTCATGGCGACACCACGAACCTTGGGACGACGACCCAACCAGCGAGACCTTCCAGCCTTACCAATTGTCTGGTTTTCATGCTCGAGATTTCCTACCTGACCGATTGTAGCCATGCAGGTCTTAAGCACCTGGCGAAGCTCACCAGAGGGAAGTCGCAACAAAACGCGCTCCCCTTCCTTGGCCATCACCTGCGCATAAGAACCAGCGGACCGGCAAATTTGACCGCCCCGCCCTTTTTGCATCTCGATATTGTGGACCCAAGTACCAAGAGGTACCGCGGTCAACCGCATGGCGTTCCCTGGCTGAATCTCAGCCTCGTCGCTTACCAATACCTCTGCACCGACCGCAAGGCCGAGAGGCCACAGGATGTAACGCTTTTCACCATCTGTATAGTGAATCAGGGCAATGCGGGCACTGCGATTTGGATCATACTCAACGCTCGCTACGATGCCGGGCACGCCCTGCTTGTCGCGACGAAAGTCAATGACGCGGTAACGACGCTTGTGACCACCGCCACGATGCCGAGATGTAATCCGGCCGCGGTTATTACGTCCACCGGTACGTTTAGTCGCTTTAACCAGAGATTTCTCTGGTCGGTCCGTGGTGACTTCTGCGAAGTCACTCGTGGACATAAAACGCCGAGACGGTGTGGTGGGATTGAACTTTTTGGTTCCCATGGTTCAGCTCCCCGCTACTGCGATTCGTAAAAGTTGAGGGAGTCGCCATCTGAAAGCTGAATATACGCCTTCTTCCAGTTGGAACGTTTCCCATAATATTTGCCGAATCGTTTGCTCTTGCCACGGACTACCGCGGTGCGAACTACCTCGACTCGAACGCCGAAAACAGATTCAACTGCTGCCTTAATCTGATGCTTGTTGGCTGCCTCGCCCACCTCAAAGGTGTAGACAT
>DBIS01000407.1 GCA_002296975.1 Deltaproteobacteria bacterium UBA796
CTTCGACGACCTCTTCGACGAATTCGACGACTTCTTCGACGACTTCGGCTTCAGGTGCGGGGATCTTGGCCCGTTTTACGGGAGCCTTGGGCTTGCGTACAGCTTTCGCTTTCGCCTTTGGCGCAGCTTTTTTGCTGGGTGACTTATGAAGCGGGGTGATTTCCCATCCGCGAATAAAGCCCTCGGAGCCATCGAAGAGTTCCTCTAGGTCCGCCAGGCTCAGACATCCTTTGACCTTGCTCGGACCCAACTCATTATGAGATTCGACCACGGTGATGCGGCCCACAGCACTCGATGCCAGGGTGACTGCGGGGGCAATCAGCACCTCAACGTGTGCGGTCGTCTCGCCGATCGAGATAGACTGAGAGGCTTGAACGACCCGAACGGTAAAGTGCTCACCGTCAGTGGATACATTCGCCGCCTCGATGCGGTCGGCCTCGATTTTCCCGTGAATTTCGACAGCACCGTTGGGGGCGTCGATTTGGTGGAGCACAAAGTCATTGTTGAGGATGACGTCGCCGTTGTGGCTGGTCAATGCGTGGATGCCACCATCGATTTGACCATGAAGAACGATGTCTCCTTCATTTTCTATGACCAGGCCATCGTCGGTCATGGCGAGAATGATGCCTTGCGGTAAAACGAATGATTCAGACATGCTTTTCGACCCCTCTGTTTGGTCCCCGGCTCGGCCCGCAGTGTAGCGCGATCGCCTGTTTCATGCTTGTGCTTATCGGTAGCGGGCATCCAAGAGGGCTTTGGCATGTTCTCTGGGATTTGGCCACAGCTTCATGGGGTGGCGCACACGCCCCATTCTTTGGGCAGAGGCCATGGCCTGTAAGAGTTCAGCGTCTGTGCTGATCAACGCGGCGTTTGGAGCAAGTTCGCCGACGCCACCGATTTTACAGGCGATAATGCCCATGCCAGCGGCGGTTGCTTCACGGACCACAAGCGGGCTGTTTTCAGGCCAAATTGATGGCAAAAGCAACACATCGTGTTGAGCCATCAAGGCTGGAACCGATAGTGAAGGCACTGCGTCCAACCATTGGACATTGGGTGTCCGTTCTGCGGCTATTTTTAGGGCGTCGCCAAAACCAGGATGGCCATCGAAATGCGGCGTGTGCCCAGCGATGGTCAACTCCGAATTGCCATTAAGTCGGGCAAAGGCGGCCAATGCCCGGTCTGGACCCTTGGTGGGAATGATGCTGCTGGCAAATAAAAATCGAACGGGCCCGTTGCTGGGGGCCATGGGCGGTGCAGGGGTTTGCAGCAGCGGCAAATCGGTGAGTTCTGGTCGACGGTACCCCATGCTGGCCACACGGTTGGCCAGGTCCAATGAGGGGGATAGCAACACATCCGCGGCCTCAATGGCGGCTTGGGCGGCCTCCAGGCGGTCCGCGACGTCTGAGTGAGGCTCAAAACTTGGCCGGTTTGTCCGCGCTCTCAAGGCGTTGTACACAGGTGGAATACGCTGAAGTACGCGCCCGATGGTCGCCTTGAGTGGGTTGCTGTTTAATGCTGGGCCCAAGCACTGGGTGCAAGACAGCGGGCTTGGTCCATTGCAGGATTTTAGGGCAGCGGTCACCATCTGCCCTCTCGCGCAAGGAATTGCGTAATCGTGCAAGGTGAGAACTGTCCTGCAGTCGATGGCTGCAACCAGCCCAAGCGGTATGGCCGATAGGTGGTGGATGTGGACTACGTCTGGTTTGTATTCGCCCAACCAGTCTGTCCACGGGAGAAGGTTGTGGTCCCAGGTGTCCCGCCAACGCTTGGGTCGGGGGGTGGGGATGGTGTACAGGGTGACGCCATCGGTCTCGCCCAAGGTGGTGGTGGCTGCTGGGCCAGGGGCAACGATTGCGATGGTATGTCCAAGGTCGGCGAGGGCTGTAGAAAGCGCCTGAACATACAAGCCAGTGCCGCCCATCGAGGCTGGGGGGCTGCCATGAAGTATCTGAACGATTCTCATTGATTGAGCCCAATCACACGGTGATATACGGCCTCGATTTTGGAGACACACCCGTAAAAATGAATGGGCGGCCGAGGGTGGAACTGTGGGCGAGAAAGGAAGTCCTCAATACAATGGCTCAATCCGTCGGGGTCTTCGGGGTCAAAGAGTAAACCATCGACACCATGGCTTAATATTTCTGATATTCCACCGATATCAGGGGCCAGTACAGGGCAGCCGGCAGCTCGGGCCTCAATGATAATAAGCGGGGCATTTTCGGGCCATATGGAGCCGAAAAGCAAGGCTTGGGCACCCTGCAGCGCTCGCCGGACCTCCACAGGGGTCAAGCTGCTATTTACCCGATGGCCCAATGCTGAACTTGGCTCTAGGGTAGGGCCGTAAATGTCCAGCGTTGGATGTTTTTCAGGGCAAGCAGCTCGCCACCCGGCGACGATTTTGTCCGTGCCTTTATGGGAGGACACTGTGCCAATGCACACAAAGCCCGCCCGTGGCACATGGCTTGCGGGCATCTCAAACCAGTCAGCACCCAATCCGTGGGGGATGACTTCGACATTCTCGAGCCCATTGGTGTGGGCCTTTGTGGCCAAGTACTGGCTGGGAGAAATAAGCGCGTCTGCGGATTGAAACCATGAGCGGACCCGGCGGTTTCGGTGAGCGGCTGCGTCAGGTGATTCAGTCTTGTTTTTGCCCCGGATGGGAGCGGGCCGAAGGAAATGGGGTACGTTTCTGTACAGCCTGTGCAGTCGGTCCGCATTGACGATGGGCGAGGCGATTGTGGCGGCCTGGGTGAGCCATCGGGCGACCCTGCTGGGCTGTGGGCGCCAACTTGTGTGGCATGGTGCGCAGGAGGCTGGACTTGGGCCGGAGCAGGGCGCTTTCCCATCGCGTAGACCCAGCCCGCCAGCGGGGCACCATGCCCACTCATCGTGAAGGGTGACCACCACGGGTGCGCGGAAGGACATGGTGGAGGATAAAAATTGTATATGGTGGACATGGACTAGATCGGGTCGAAAATCATCTTCTAGTTTGGCCATGATGCGATCGATGATCGGGTCGGATTCACCCGCTGCTAATGGGCGGCTACCGATATTGTTGACGATGCGCACCACATTGTTTTCTTTCCTGAGGCTGTATTGGTCAGCGCCCGGCGCCCGCGTGGCCGCCACCACCAATACCTGATGACCCAGATCTTGAAGCCCGGTACAAAGGGAGGCTGTATGCCGTTCTGTACCCGCGCATTCCCGTGGCGGGAAGCCGTGGGCGACGAGCATGATCTTTAATGGGCGAGGCATTTTGGCTGAGGTCTCGGCGTGAGTGCGGAACACCGCTATAGTCCATCCATGACCGATACTGGCAGTTGTGACACGCTGATTTTTATCTTCGCCCGTTTTTTTGGGCTGAGGTGGATCGGGCTTGTTTTTGCCCTCAGCTGCTCAGCGGATCATTATGCGGCCAAAGGTAAACAAGCGGTCGACGCCCACGAACTTGCGTCTGCGGAGGGGCACTTTCGAGCGGGGCTGGGGCGGGACCCGAGTCATTTGGCATCTTTGTCGGGACTGGGGTGGGTATATTTGCTCGCCGGGCAACACGATGCGGCCAATGCGGCCTTCGAGCACTGCTTGGCGACCGATGATGAACACTTGGATTGCTTGCGTGGCAGTGCGGGGGTTGCCTCTGCAAAGGCCACCCCCGCCATGGCCAAAACCCGCCTCACCAAAGCACTTCGAATCGCGCCTCATGATGCTGGGGTTATCAGCAGTCTCGCTTTGTTGGCCCTGGGCCAAGGCGATATGGCCAGCGCATTGGGCCGGTACCAAACTTTAGTCGATCGGCAGCCCGACAAGGCTGAGTATCGGCTTGGTCTGGCGGAGGTCCTCCTGCGGACCAAGCGGTTTAAGGATGCGTTATCGCAAATTCAGGCCGGTTTGGTGGCTGGGCACAGGCCAAAACGAACCACTGCGATGCTCTTCCAAACCCAAAGTCGGGTGCTGGTTGCTGCCGCCGCCAAAGGCTTTGATGCTGGACGGTGTGCTGAGACAACAAAACCGGTGTTGGCTTGGCTCGATGCAGCTGAAGCTGCCATTCAAAATGCCAACCAGATTGGGGTGAAGTTACCTGATTTACCCGTGGTGGGGCGGAGGGCGCGCCGACAGCGTGCACGTGTGGCTTCTGCCTGTCCAGAACAGTCAGAGTTTTCCGATCGGAGCAAAGCGCCCTAAAACCAGACCTGACCAGCGACTGGCAATGGCAAATTTTCGCCATGCAGCAGTGAAGATGTTCCGGGACAGATACACTATCCTATGCACGCGCATTTTCACCGGTCTGGATTCACACTCATCGAGTTGGCGATCGTGGTGGCCCTCATCAGCGTGCTCGCGGCCATTGGTTGGGGTTCCACCCGGGACCAGATGCCGAGATACCACTTGATTCGCGCGTCAAAAGGGCTGCACGGCGATTTGGTGTCCCTCAAGAATTTGGCCGTACTCACCAACCGCGAGACCCGACTTAAGTTGGTCAGTTCTCCCGGAAAATGCGCCGATGTCGACGGTTTCGGTGGTTCATGGTGGTTGCAGGCTGGTGATAAATCTCGGGGATCGGGGCGCTGGGAGTTTTTACCCATTGACATCCCTGGTCTGGGCGAGGACTCGGAGCAGGGTGAGGGACGCGTAAGCTTGGGTGAAGGGGGGAATCGAAAGCAAAAAGACGTCTGCTTGGAGCCCTGGGAGAGCATTCGAGGCCCCGGTGTTGGCAGTGGTGACAGCATTGTGTTTAGCCCGCGGGGATGGATACGAAATCCCACGGCGGACTTCAGCGCTGATGGGTATATGGAGTTGGTCCTGAGCAACCAGTCTGCGTTGCGAAAAGGGGTCAACGATAAGGTCAAAATTTTGGTGTCTCGGGCAGGAATGGTCAAAATGCACTCGACACTGGGCTATGACATGGTCGATAATCCAGTGGGGCGTGGGGGCAGTAGTAGGGCACGATGAGCACGGGCATTTTTAAAACCGGTGAAATTTCGCGCGCGCAAAAATCGTGTGCGGCCGCAGTGCGTGGACGGGGCGGCTTCACCTTGGTTGAATCTCTGATCGCCACGGCCTTGCTCGGCTTCTCGTTGGTCGTCATGTTTGGTTTTCACACTCAGGCGGTTCGCTCGAATTTACACGCCCGAAAAATGACCGACTGCACTTATTTAGCCCAGCTTCAAATGGAACGTTTGATCGCGCTTCATTGGGATGGAGACACCCGGCCAGATGCCCTGGTACATCTGGATTCAGACGATTCAGAATCCGACAACTGGACTTATCTCCCCCATCCGAGTGGGGGTCCCAACGCCGTCGATGCCGGTCACACCACCGATGGGGAGTTTGGAAAAGCGCTGTACTATATCAGCTGGCATATCGAGGAGATGGACTCCGAGCCCACATGGCTCAGGATGCGCGTTCGTTGCCAGTACAAAGATGTGGCCTTCAATCAGTGGAAAGGAACCACTGTGTCCTCTTATCGCTTTCGAGACAGTTGATGGTTCGCAAGGCACGCCAAGGTTTCACGCTGATCGAAATGATGATCGCTGTTGTCGTTTCATCGATTGTTATCGCTGGCCTGTACTCGGTGTTCAATCTGCAATCTCGTCAGTTTTTATACCAGGACCTTCAGATGGGTATGCATCAAAACTTACGTTTTTCTACAGATGTGCTCACCCGCTCGATTCGCATGGCAGGCTTCGGGGCTGGCGGCGAAATCACTGGCTATCATGGCTCCTCCACCCACGACTCCACCTTGCCGGTCATCATGAGTTGGGATGGAGAAGGAGATAATAATACCGACGCCATCACGGTGGTTTATGCCGACCCATCTCTGCGCATGACCACCGAGCCGTCGATCGCTACCTGCGATACCGAGTCACTCACATTCGACATGAGCATTCTCGATCAAGACCTGAAAATCGCCGAGTACGATGCAGACGAGTTGATCATGTGCTCGGACTACGCCAACTTGACGGGTATTGAGACCTATCTGTGGGTCATCTCTTCGGTGTCCACATCTTCGGGGGTTATCTCGGTAGAGGATGCCTCTGGCTATGCCGACTACGAGGATGTTTGCGGGAGTTCCGAAAACCTTTCGCCTTCAATGCTCTGCTCGAAGGCTCAGGTGCTGACCTTTTATATCGACGCTGACGATAGCGATGGCGTGGGCCCGGGGTCTGCTGAAAACCCTGTGCTGATGATGGACCTCAATCTAGATTGGCCATCTGCAGACGATGTGCCTTTGGTCGATAATATTGAGGACTTGCAGTTGGAATACTGCATTAACGATGGTTCCACGCCCCCCGATTGCTCAGAGGCCTCTGCTTGGACCGATGAGATTAGCTCAGGTGAAGAGGCCAATGTGTGGATGAGTCGGGTATCTTTGGTTGGTCGAAGCGCCCGAAAAGACCCCCAACTGCTTCGGACGTCCCGGCGTCCGGCTCTAGCAAATCACTCAGCGGGTGGTAGTGAAGACCATTATTTTCGTCAGGTGCTCGTCACTGAGGTGACGGTCCGAAACCTGCGACACCAGGCAAATTTATGAGCAAGATGACACGTCAAATGCCCACGACGGCGCGAGGAGAACAGCGAGGCTTCGCGATGTTGCTCGCGATGTTGTTGATCGCAATCATCTCTGTGATTGGTGCCAGCACCCTCTCTATTGCCGGCGTGGACCAGCGCATCGCCTTGCACAACCGAAAGCACATGATGGTGATGAACACCTCTGATGCCGGCACCGAGCATGCACGTTTTCAGTTGGAGCATGAAAACCCACCCACCGAGGGCTTAGACCCAGACGCCGACACTTGGCCCGATTTTGTTCAAGCCACAGATGCTGAGGAAAAGTACGAAGGTCTGGAGTATGCCCACAACCTTGGGGTGTACTGGGTGCAAGCCACCTACCAACGCTGTGGAAATCCGCCGCCCGGCTACTCCACCGAGATCGGAAATACAAAGTTTAGGAGCGACTATTGGGAGATGAAATCCCAAGCCCGAATGCAAGACACCTCGTATGCCAACATCAACGAGACCTCATCGACCACCGCTTTGTTGCTGAGAAAGGTGGTCAAAGGGACGTGCAAGGTCAGATGAAGCGATCTATGATAAGTACTGGAGGTCGGATGGGCTTGGTTTCCCTTTTGGGTTTGTGGGCCACATCGGTCGCTTTTGCGGGTTCGAGCAGCTCGGGCGAGGAGTGGCTGACCATCACCGATGCGGTGGAGCCGAATATTTTGTTCGTGGTCGACCTCTCGAATGAGATGAAGCAGCCTTGCGCATATGGGGGCGATGGCGAGGTCGATACCGATGACAATCCGTGTATTGACGATGTGGCAACCGCCATCGATAAGTTGACCCGTCATTATGACTGGGCACGATACGGTGTGGTGGGCACCACGGCGACTGAGAGCGATGATGGCTTCACCAAAATCGTGCCCTTGGGGGCTTCTCACTCAGAGCTTTCGGAGGCCGTCGAAAATTTGGGTGACTACGTTGATAGCTACGATACCGAGACCAGAAACTTGGCGGAAGTATTAGAAGCGCTTTCAGAGGATTACTTCCAAAACAGTTCAGAAGATGACGATGACGACGACGACGGGGACGGCTTCACGGCCGACTGGAACCGTGCTCCGATTCAGTACCATTGCCAGCAAAATCACATCATTGTACTGACCTCGGCCATACCCTGGGATGATGACCAGGTGGGGTCATCCTATGTGGACTCCATCAGCCCAGACCATCAGTGCGACACCGAAGGTACCTCCACCGCTGATGTGGACTGCATGTACGACAACGTGGTGCATCATCTGTGGGACACCGACATGCGCCCCGGCTTGAGCGGCACCAACAATGTGCTCGTCCATACGGTCAGTCTCGGTGTCGCGGGGACGTCGTTGGCCGAGTCATTGTATGGCAACAGTTCCGATGTGACAGGCGGCGATGCCGTTTACTCCAGCACCTCGGATGGCAGCGAGATTATGAGCACCATCATGTTCATGCTGCGGGATATTCGATCCGGATTTTATACCCGGTCCACCCCGGTGATCACCGCGGACGGCGCTCACCTCTTGTACAGCTTTTATCAGCTTGGTGGAACACTGACCGGTGGGGGTGGTGCAGACGTCAACCCCCAAGCTGAAGGGCACGTTCGGGCCTACGAAATCGAGGACGACCCAACCAGCAGCGAGTACGGTGAGCTGACCATGAATGGCGATTCCGATATTGGCTATGCGTTGTGGGATGCTGGTGAGCTCCTGGTCAGCCGATTGGTGACGAGTGGAGAGTCCAACCCAGAAAATCGCGACGGTTTCGGTCGTCGGGATATTTACACATTCTTCGAGCCGGCGGTCTCGGTGCTGAGCAGTGAGTCATCCACCGATAAGCGCCAAGGTTTGGACCGCAACTTTGTGACCTCTGTGGCGGCCTCGTCTACGGTGCTCGATAAGATTCTCGATACCGACGGCGATGAAGACTCACCGTACAACCTCGACCGCAGCACCGAGTCCAGCGGCTCAGTCAATGGCACCGACCTTCAGTCTTTGGTCGACTTTATTCGTGGTTATCCCCGCGCTGACTATCGCTATTTGGGCACAGATAAGGGCTATTGGAAGCTGTACGACTCGCCCCACGCTGTTCCACTCGTGGTCCAAAATAGAAACAACCTGTACTCGATGGATGTCACTTACCGCAAGTTTTTGGCGGGCGTCGAGGCCGAAGACTACCCCGATATGGTCTATGTGCCGGCTAACGATGGCTTGTTACACGCCTTTTACCTCAAGGATGTGGGCGCACCCCACGAAGGTTTGCGCTCGGAGCATTATGATGAAGAGGCCGGTCGTGAGGCTTGGGCTTGGATGCCCGGCTACCTGCTTGAACGAGAGCATGACAACGATTGGGCGGGCCGTGCGATCGACATGATGTTGTACGGCCGCACCTTCTTGTTTGATGGCAGCCCGGTGTACGAAGACGTCTGGGTTGATACCAACGGCAATAATGAAAAGGATTGCGACTCAGTCCCAGATGATTGTGAGTGGCACAGGGTGTTGGTGGTTCAGCAAGGCAAGGGCGGGCCGGTCACTTTGGCCTTGGACATCACCGACCCAACCGCACCCGAGTTTCTGTGGGAGCAGACCGACGAGGGCGACCCCACGGCGATGGGCTACACGGTTGGCCGTCCGGTGATCACGAATGTATATGACAACTCTGGCTCAACGCCCAAAGACCGCTGGGTCGTGATGTGGGGTTCGGGTCGGGCGGTGCCTTATGGGCGGAAAGAGGCCTATTATAAATCCTCAGAGGCCAACCTTTATATGTGGCATGTGGGGGACACCTATTTCAAGTCGGAGTCCTCCTACGTCTATTCACAGCGGGGAGATAACGGTCACCCTGAGGCGAGCGTAGAGGGCTCCAGCCTGCAATACGACACCGATTCTCAATATGAGTACGGCTACATCGCTGCGGCCTTGGCCGTGGTCGATACCGATTCTGACGGCGATGCGGACACTGTTTACTTTCCAGTGACCGCAGCCTACAAGCCGGCATCAGAAGGTGGTTCGGGGCCATCGTCTGTCAAAGACCCTGGCAGCACATGGATGTACAAGGCCTGTATCGACACTGATGACCCCGATGATTTAACTTGGGTAGAGTTTTTCGACCCACTCGACGATGGTGGCTTGTCCCGGCGGCCAGAAGTCTACTACGCGGCCACCACCTCTTGGCATTCGGATGGTCAACTCGGTGTTTATTGGGGTACTGGAACGCCTTACGACCGCGATTATAGCTCCAGTCCAGGCTACTTTTTTGCAGTCAAAGACTCCAACCCCAAGAGTTGTACCGCCTTTGATGTCAACCCCATCACCAACTGTGGTGATGATGGTGTTTACGAGCTGGATGCGGGTGAGGGTTTGACCGCAGACCCGATTGTGTACGCAGGCGTAGTGTACTTCACAACATGGGTGCCAAATGAAGACCGATGTGAGGGTGGCACTGGGCGTTTATATGGCCTCAACTTCGAGGATTGCTCAGAAGGGCTCGATACCGATGGCTCAGACGAAGTGGACTCATCGGATGCGGATTATATTGAGCATGAAGACGAGTATCTTTCGGGCGTGACGGTCACCGAGCAAGGGTCCTTGGTCTACGGCACATCGAATCCAGCAGCGGATGGATCAGAGGGTATCGTCACCCGTGATGTCGCTGAGGACCCCTTCATGGGCACAGCCGCGATGGCTTGGCTCGAGGTCTTTTGATTGAACTGTAGTAAGCTCGCCTGATGAAGAGTCTACGTCGGGGTCTGTGTTTGCTCGTGTTCGTTTCTGCGCCGGCTTTTGGCGCTGGCGACGGATTGATCGGTATTCGATATGTCGAACAGCCCGAGGGCTTGGTCGTCACCAAGGTGTACAAGGGCTCCGGTGCCCACGACGCTGGGCTTGAGCTGGGCGACCTCATTGTGGCCATTGATGGTCAAGCCCTGGAGACCCTTGGTGAGGGTGTAGCGCCGCCACCAATCAAGGGTGAAGTGGGGTCCACAGTGGTACTCTCTCTTCGTTCAGCCACCGCTCTGTCGCTAAGGAATGTGCAGGTCAAGCGAGAGAAGGCAAAGGCCAAGTCCAAAAAAACCTCGCCCAAGGTGATATCTCGCTTTGCAGGTGCGCTTCGTAATGACAGGCCGTCTGTGGTTCGAAAGGCAACACGGGCCTTGGTCGCTGCCGATTTTGGAGGGCGAACTGCCTTGCGTGCGCTGTCTCCATATTTGGGGCGTGCTGCCAAGCGCCGGCGTCGCGCTGCTCGGGCTGCCTTGGATGTGTTGGTGGCAGTCCCAGAACCAAGTGCGGATTTACAGTTTCGGATAGGAGAGGCGTACTACATTTTGGAGGACCACAAGCAAGCGGCCACGTGGTTGAACGCAGCCCTGCGGGCCTGGCCGAGCGGGGTGGCAGAGGCCATGGGTCGCCGCGGGCGTGTAGAAGAAATGGCCGCCATGTCCTTGTGGAGTTCTGGAGAAAGACAGGCGGCGATAGACCTGACCCGCAGGCTTGGCCGCTATCGTTCAGTTCGAGGTTTACTCGGCACTGTGGGAATGGCCGACCCCAACCCAATGGAAGAGTGGGAGATTGTTTTACCGCCGGTGGCTGATTTTGAGATCGACCTTTACGATGGCTCTACTTGGCGTTTGAGCGAGCATGCAGGCAAGCCGGTGGTGTTGGTGTTTTGGGCGAGTTGGTGTGGGCCCTGTAAGAAGGAGTTGCCAGCGCTTGCGGCGCTTCACAAGCGCAGGGGCGATTGGCCGGTTGAGTTTTTGGCTATTTCTGTGGATACCGACCGTGATGCAGCGAAGGCAAAAGCGCTCGTCGACACCCTTGACCTCCCTTTTCCCGTGGGCCGAACGCTGGCCTTGAGTGACCGATTTGAGATAGGCGGTTTGCCCTCAATGCGGATTGTAGGCCCAAGAGGTTCTTTGCGATCGGCAACCAAAGGTTACTCCAAAAGCAGCATCTCGAAGCTCGCGAAAAAAATCGACGATTTGGTCGCCGAGGCTAAGCAAGGCGAGGCTGCCCCATCCGGCTCCACGTTTTCGAGGGTGTGGAGCCAGGGGCCAGCGAAGCTTCGGCACGCCCAAGCCTTGGATGGTGTGCGGGAGATTGCAGCAACAGCAGCCGATGTGTCTATAAATATTCGAGGGCATGGTGCGGTCGC
>DBIS01000404.1 GCA_002296975.1 Deltaproteobacteria bacterium UBA796
GGCGGAGGGGGTGGCGGCGGTGGGGCCTCTTTTTTACAGCCGGTGGTCGTCATCAACGTGACGGTTCCGACTGAAAGAGCCATCGCGAACACGAGAACTTTGCTTGGGGTCATGGAATTTACTCCGGGTTAGTGGCTTTCGACCTAAGCCGTGCGGTCGCACCTGACAACGTATCTTCGAGCAGAATCATTCCCAACACGAGTGCCGCTGCTCACCCAAGCCCCTATAGACATGAAACTGATTCACGGAACACCCATGACGTCCCCCGTTGAGATACTGAAACACTGGTCCATCACAGGCCCAGCCCACCCCTCCGAAAATGCTGGTTTAATCAATCAAACCTTCGTTATCGGCGAAGAGCCTCGGGCGATACTCCAACATGTAAACCCCATGTTCAGGCCTAAAATTCACGAGGACATTGAGGCCATTACGGCCCATCTTGCACAAATGGGTATGTTGACCCCCCGCCTGATGCGCACTCAAGATGGAGCACTCTTTGTCGAGGTGCCAGACGGTGCATGGCGAATATTGAGCTTTGTACCAGGGTCCACCATACACACCATCTCTAGCCCCGAACAAGCCGCCAGCGCTGGGGCACTCGTTGGGCGCTTTCATGCAGCCACCGCATCACTGACGCACACCTTTCAGTTTTCCCGACCCGGCGCCCATGACACACACGCGCATATGGCTGCCCTCGTATCAGCGCTCGACGATGCCGACGGTCACGCGCTTGAGCACACAATCCGCCCACTCGGTGCGGCGATTGTCGCCCAATGGAAAAGCTGGGAGGGCGACCTAGATTTACCCCTTCACATTTGCCATGGTGACCTGAAAATCTCCAACCTTCGCTTTGACCACGCCCAAAAAGAGGCGATTTGCTTGTTGGACTTCGACACCTTCGGCCACCAAAGCCTCCCTGTAGAGATGGGCGACGCGTGGCGGTCGTGGTGCAATAAGGCAGGAGAAGACGCCCTTAACGACATCGTGTTTGACCTCGAGATTTTTGAGGCGAGCGCCCGAGGCTGGCTGGGCACAGCACCAGCCATCACACAAAAAGAGCGGGACAACCTTGTGGGCGGAATCGAGCGCATCTGCCTGGAGTTGGCCGCTCGGTTTTGCACCGACGCCATCCGGCAGAACTATTTCAAAGAGGACCGCACCCGCTTTGCTGGGGCGGGTGAACACAATGCCTCCCGAGCGGAAGGACAGTATTTACTTGGGTGTTCAGCCCGCAAACATCGCATCCAAGCCGAAGCGATCATCAACACGCGTTAAGGACAACCCATGTCTATTTCAAAGCCCACCGGCGCCCCCGGTTCTTATTTTGCAGCCCTTGGTGTAACAACCGAGGTCCTCCGCGAGGTCATGGCTGACGCCCTGTCCAAAGGCGGAGACAACTGCGACCTTTATTTTGAGCACTCCAGCTCCATCTCCGTGGCATTAACCGACGGAAAAGTAAACAGAGCCTCCACTCATATAAGTTTAGGAATGGGTGTCCGTGTGCGCTTTAAGGACCAGGTTGGCTACGCTTATTCCGAAGACCTTAGCCCTTCAGCGCTCCGCATCGCCGCCCGCACCGCCGCCGGCATCGCGAACGCCTCACAGCCACGCAAGGTCGCAGTCCCCGTCGCAATGTCCCTGCCGAACCACTATCCAGTGATCTCACCTTGGACCGAAGTCGACATCCAACACCGGGTCAAGATGGTCCGTGGGTGGGAGCAATCCGCATTCCAGTCCGACACCAGAATACAACGCGTAGAAGTGTCCCTGTCCGACGCCGCCAAGGTCGTGATGATTGTCCGGCCTGACGGGCGCCTGGTTGAAGACTGGAGGCCGATGACGCGGGCGAGCATACAGTGCACGGCCGAAGGAACCGGCCCCGACGGCGAGACGGTCCGAGAGTCAAACGGCTACAATATCGCCGGGCGCGCTGGCCTAGAATATTATGACGAACAGCGCTCAGCCCGCTTGGTGTCCGAAGCGGTCGAGCGGACTATTTTCCTGATCGACGCCATCAGCCCCGCACCCGGTGAAATGCCTGTGGTGTTGGGAGCAGGCCCCAGCGCCATCCTTTTGCATGAGGCCATCGGCCACGGAATGGAAGCGGACTTCAACCGCAAGCGCATCAGTATTTACGCCGATAAAATGAACACCGTTATCGCCAACAAGCACGTGACCATCGTCGATGACGGCACCCTACTCGGTGCACGCGGCTCGATAAACGTCGACGATGAAGGCAACAACACCGAGCGAACAGTACTCGTCGAGAATGGGCGCCTGGTTTCGTATATGCACGATGAAGTCTCCGCTGAACATTATGGCATCAAGCCCACGGGCTCAGGGCGCCGCCAAAGCTTTCGCCATGCCCCGATGCCCCGCATGCGCAGCACGGTCATGGAGGCCGGCACACTCGACCCCGAAGAAATCATCGCCTCGGTGAGCAAAGGGATCTACTGCAAGACCTTCTCCAATGGGGCGGTCCACATCGGCGGTGGCGACTTTAGTTTTTACATGAAGACCGGTTTTCTTATCGAGAACGGTAAACTGAGCACCCCCATCAAAGACGTCAACATTATCGGCAACGGACCAGAAGCATTGCTTCGCATCGATATGGTCGGCAACGACCCCCTCGTCGATGAAGGCGGCTGGACTTGCGGCAAGGACGGCCAATCCGTGCCGGTGAGCCAAGGGATGCCAACCGTTCGCGTCTCCAGTTTGGTGGTTGGAGGTGAGCAGTGAGCAATGACCTTATCGACGCCGCGGCAATGATCGTGGAAATGGCCCAATCTATGGGCGCCTCTGAGGTGACCGCTTTCACCTCCCACGGCACCTACACAGACGTCAAGCAGCGAGACGGCAGCATCGAAAAGTGGCAAGACTCCCAGTCCCGGTCCGCCTCGGCAGCCCTCTTCGTAGACGAACGGTTCTCCGTTCACAGCACCAACGACCTAAGGCCACAAGCCCTCAAGGCGTTCATCCATCGCGCCATCGAGGCCACGCGCCATCTCGAGCCAGACCCCAACCGTCGCCTGCCCGACGCCAGCATCATGGGAGAAGCAAAAACGAGTGGTTTAGAGTTAGTCGACCCTTCAGAGCCAAAAATCGACCATCGTACTTGGGTGGACGAAATGCAACAGGCCACCACAGCGGCCATCCCTAAAAATCTTCGTAGCGTCGAGGGCTTTGTATGGAGCGGCTCCTCAGCGAGCGCCATGGTCACATCAAATGGCTTCGCCAGCACCACAGCGACCACTGAGTACGGACAAGGTGCTGAGGTCAGCATGGAAGATATCGGGGGGAAACTCCCTGAGGCCTATGATTATGCCTTGGCCAGACACCACAACGACCTGCCCTCCATTGCATCGATCGCAGAATCTGTAGCCCAACGCGGTGCTGGTCAACTCGGCAGCGGTCCAGTCACCAGCCGGCGAGGGGCAATGCTGGTTGAAAATCGGGTCGCCAGCCGCATCATCGGGACTTTGGTGGGCCCAATGAGCGGTGCTTCCATTTTTGAGCAACGCAGTTGCATGGCCGACAAACTCGGAACACAAATAGCCGCCTCTGGATTCAACTTGATCGACATGCCCCACATGGTCCGTGGCCTGGGCTCCGCCACCCATGATGGAGACGGCATACCCACAACCCAGCGCCACTTGGTCGAAAATGGCGTACTCAATCAATGGCTGATCAATATTTATTACGGCCGAAAACTTGAGCGTCCGCCGACATCTGGCGGCACCTCCAACCTTGTCGTTCCACCCGGGAAACGCTCGACCGACGAAATTTTAGCTGATCACGACTGGACCATTAAGGTCGACGGATTTCTTGGCGGAAACTCAAACGCCGCCACCGGAAAGTACTCTTTCGGCATCCGAGGCACACTCTACGAAAAAGGGGTAGCCATTTCAGCGGTCTCCGAGATGAACATCACTGGGTCTATTTTTGACCTGATGGGTGGCTTTATCGAAGCGGCCAACGACCCATGGATGTACGGCGCCACACAAAGCCCCAGCCTATTGTTCGATGCTGTTCAGTTTTCTGGCCAGTAGTCTCGCGCTTCACGCGGGCTTAGCCTTTGCGGACGAGCCCCCAACGCCGGAACCGTCCGTCACTGTACCCCAACAGTTGACGTCCATCGAGGCCAGCCACGAGGAGATGATCGTCATCGGCAAGATGCGGGTTGCAAAAACACGCGCAATGGTGGAAATCAAGCTCAAACGGATGGGCTATCACTCGGTCAACCAAAAAAATGGTCGAACGATTATCCGCCACCGGGCAGCGCATAAACCCACAATTATAGTGGATGACGACGGTTGGGTCCGGCTCAAGCGCAGCCCCATCAAAATCGATCCCCCGGGCAAAAAAGACAGTAAACTTCGGTATCTATGGTGCCTTCCCCCGTTCACGATCACACCCGCATGCATCAAAGCCGGCGGACAACTCATCCACCGACGGCGGCATCTCAACCATAAAGATAGGGTGTTGAGCCAAATAAAACCCTACTTAAGAGAGTGGACCGACGCGGTCATCGACCACGCGATGGATGCGCGCCTGACCGAAGGCATCCCAGACATGCTGGACGCCATTTGGGCACATGGCACACCCGAGCAGACAGATACACCACCCCTCCCGACCCCATCAGCACGGCGTGAGGCCATTCTGCATTTTTGGGCGAGCCGCTCCTGCACCAAGGAAGGGGAACAAGCGCGCGTGCTGGCCTCAGACTTTTTCAATGAGACCATTCAAAACTCCCCGAACCCTGCGAACTTCAGTGAGATTGCCGCGACCAACACCGCGCAAAGATGCCCGGACGCCAAACGCCTGCCCAACCCATACGATCATTGATGGTTGACTGTCCGAGGGCTGGGGGATAGAGCCGCGGAACATTCCGAATGCATTCACCTTGAGTGGAGCGGCCGGCCGGCCCCTCGCACTTTTTTTTTGGTCCAAAACTATGGAAGCCACAACCCGACTCGATTTAAGAGACAAGGTCCGTGCAGTCGTGGAGCCCACGATTGAAGCGGAGGGATTTCGTTTGGTTGCCGTCCAAATCAGTGGTGACATCACTGGCGACATCGTGCGCTTGTACTGTGACAGTCCCACCTTTGGCGTGGACGACTGCGCCAAAATAAGCCGAGCCCTTTCTCCAGTCCTCGACGTAGAAGACCCCATGACTGGGCCCTATCGGTTGGAAATTTCCAGCCCTGGCATTGAACGTCCAGTGCAGTCGGTTGCTGATTTTAACCGGTATGTGGGCTTTCGAGCCAAAATCCGCCTCATCCCAGGCCTTGAACGCCGGCGTTATTCGGGCATACTGCGCGGCATGGACGACACCGACATTCTCATCGAGGTCGACGGCGCCCAGCACAAAGTGCCTCTCGCTCACCTAGATTGGGCCCACCTTGTATTAGACCTCGACGAATTTTCCCGACTACAGTCCGCTAATGTTGCGGACACTCAGCTTGAAGGAGCGCAATCATGATCAGCGATCTCTCACGTTTGGTGGACGCCGTCCACCGCGAAAAAAACATCCCACGCGACATCCTTATCGAGGTTTTGGAGCAGGCGATGATCGCCGCTGGGCGGAAACGTTTCGGCCTTGAGCGGGACCTTGAAGCTCAGTTCAACGAAGACTTGGGCGAAGTGGAGCTTTTCGAGTTCCGTACCGTCGTCGATGAAGTCGCAAACGTCGAATTAGAGATCAGCATCGACTTGGCGCGCATCGCCGACCCAGAGTGCGAGCTCGGCGACTCACTCGGCATCAAGGTTGGCCTTGAAGACCTCGGTCGCATCGCAGCCCAAACCGCTAAGCAGGTCATCATCCAAAAAATTCGCGACGCAGAGCGCGAGATGACCTTCAACGAATTCAAGGACCGCAAGGGCGAACTCATCACCGGTATCGTCCGGCGTTTCGAGAAGGGCAACATCATCGTTGACCTTGGGCGCGCAGAGGCCATCCTTCCAAAGCGCGAGCAGGTTCAAACTGAAACCTACCGCCAAGGTGATCGCATCCAAGCTTATGTGTTGGACATCACCCGAGCATCTCGCTCTCCCCAAGTTGTTCTGAGCCGGACCCACCCAGGCTTGCTCATGAAACTCTTTGAGCTTGAAGTTCCTGAGATTTATGAGGGCATCGTCCGCATCGAGGCCTGTGCCCGCGAGCCAGGCCACCGAGCAAAGATTGCGGTATCGAGCGTCGATCGTGATGTCGATCCAGTCGGCGCATGCGTCGGACTTAAGGGATCACGGGTGCAAGCTGTGGTTCAAGAACTCCGCGGCGAAGCCATAGACATCATTCCTTTCCACCCAGATCCCGCTCGCTTTATCGTTCACGCGATTTCGCCAGCCAACGTCACACGGGTGTTCATCGACGACCACACACACGCGATGGAGTTGATCGTCCCAGATGACCAACTATCCAAAGCGATCGGTCGTCGAGGCCAAAATGTCCGTTTGGCAGCACAACTTACGGGTTGGCGCATCGACATCTTCTCGGTCACCAAGCACACCGAAGTCACAGAGTCTGCAACAGCAGAGCTCACTGGCGTGGGTGGTTTGGACGACGAAAATGTCGAGATTCTCATTCGCCACGGCTACCGCAGCGCGAAAGAGCTGAATGATGCCGAAGCATACGAAGTCGGTGGCATTCTGGACATTGAGGATGAAGACGCTGAGAAGATCATCGAAGCGGCGGGTCAAGTTCTCGACCGCTTGATCGCGGAAGACCGGAAGCGTATCGAATCGGGCGACCCTGAAGTTGAAGCGGCCGTTGAAGCTGCTCCAGCCACTGAGGACCAACCGCTCCCCCCAGCCGCTGACGCTGACACTGACGCTGACGCCGACACTGACGCTGACGCTGACGCCGACGCAGACGC
>DBIS01000264.1 GCA_002296975.1 Deltaproteobacteria bacterium UBA796
GCGTCGGCGTCAGCGTCGGCATCGGTGTCGGCATCTGCGTCGGCATCCATGTCGGTGTAAATATCGCTCTCAGATGTGTCATCGAGTTTTTCACCCCCACAACCAAGCACCGAAATGAAAACCGAAAGCATCATCAATCGCATGGCGACTCCTATTGGGTACACCCCTATCATAAATAGGGTCCAAGGACGATCCAAAGCAAAGAGGCCAGGCACGATGGCCTGACCTCTTTTTAGATTGTCGCTCAGCCTAGAAGGGGCAAGCGCAGTCGTCTACACGCTCCCAAGCTGTGTTGCTATGCTCCCAGATTTCGAGGCCGTGGTAGTAGGTCACCAAGGCATCGACTTCACTCATCGAGGCGGTCCCTTCTTCGAGCCTGCCCGAGAAGATGATTGAGCCTGTTCCTGGGAACTCCAAGAACATCGTCCAACCTTCACCTGCACCGGTCAACGGGGCTGTAGCGGTGGCAGGGTTTCCGCGTTCGCAGTAGCTCAGCTGGGGTGAGCCATCAGCCAAGATTTCCTGGTCAAAGAAACAAATCTCTGTGTTGATGGGTGAGCCCACGGGCCGTGCGTTGGATGCGGTATCGATCGCACCAACAGCGGTCCACTTACCTTGAAGGTCGGGTGGTGTGGAGCCAAAGAAGATGTCGGTTCCAGATTCTGCAACAGACTCTTCGACCGCTGGGTTTTCCAGAATCGTGTCGGCATCGGCAGAACCCGATGTGGTGTCTTCGGCGATTTCAACTGGCACTTCAGGATCGTCAGTCGCTGGTGGTGCAGGCTCGACCGGTGTGGTCTCAACGGTGCAATAACTGGCGTATGTGGCGCTTGTGACATCCCAACAGTCGTTGATACCACCACAAGCTTCGTTGGTGATGCACTCGATCTGACAATCGGAGTAGCCCAAGGTGACGCGGTCATCGGAGGCACAGTTTACAGCACAATCAACAGCGGCGGGTGCATCGACGCCAAGGTCAACATCACCGAGGCCCATGGCCATTGAAGGGGGTGTCACTTCAGCGCTGCATGAGTCGATGTTGAGGCAGGCCTCACCACAGGTCATGACGTCATCGATCACATCGTCGATCACATCAGCGATTGCACCAGTATCGGCCAACATTTTTTCGCAGCCCGAAAAAAGTGGAATGAAAAGTACCGCGCAGGCGGCAAAAAGAAGGTTCTTGTTCATGGTGTCTCCTCCCAGAGATCTAAGTTCGGGCCATCGTACGCCTAGTGTTCGGCCATTGCAAGTGTAAAAAGCACTAGAGTTATTTCAGGACAAAAACTTAAAAAATCCACATCCGAAGGATGGAAATCACCTCTCGCATCGCACCGCGAATTCGTGCCCTCGGGGGGGGGGATGAGCCCACCGTCGCCACAGCTCCAAAGTGCCGGGAAAACAGCTTGAGACAGCGCCAACAATGGTATCCATCGCTGACCACCAAGATCGACCAAAGGTGGGCATCGTGTGTGACCTTCGCAGACCAGGCGGCATTTTGAGCCGTGGTGCTGGATTGGGTTTCGACGAAGATGCACGCTGGGTCTACCCCGGCTTGGCGTGCCATTTCTGCGGCCACCTCAGCTTCAGCCGGTGGATGGGTGCCAACACCGCCGGTAAACACCAGCCGTTTGGCGCGACCCGATTTAAAAAGAGCGATACCGTGGCGTGTGCGTCTCGCGAGGGCTCCAGATGGCAGACCATCCCAGCGCACCGCACAGCCCGGAACGATGATGGCGTCAAAGTCACCGCAAGGCAACGGGCGGCGGCCATATGCGTCTAGGTACCAAGCGGCTGTGGCCCAAATAGCAAAAGCACCCAGCTGCCCAAAGAACAGCATCACGAACATCAGTCGAACATCGCCTCAAAACTGCCAGCCTGCACTGCATGGTCCAACCATCGGCCATAAGCCAAGTCTTGATTTTTGGTGGGGGCTGAATCTGCGCAAATTCGGAAGCCATCGTCTTGGTACCTGTCGTCACTCTCTTTTGCGTGGGTGTGGAAACCAAAGTTGGTCGGGGCATAAAATGTGTCATCTCGGCTGGTCCCGCCCCACAAGCCATAGGTGAGATCACCGGGGAATTCACCACTTTGTTCGGTGGCCGACATCACCGCAATGATTTGGTCGTCCAACCGTGCCCAGGTGCTGCGGACCCCAAAATCTCGAATGCCGAGGGCTGAAGTACACAGGGCATAGGCTCCGATTGGCTCTGGGTTGAAGTCGTCAACTTCACAGTGGCCGGGTTGGTAGTCATCACCGTATGGGTAGCGATCGTTATTGGCCGAGGCTGCCGCGTACAGCAACTCAGTGACGGTGCAAGCCCGACGCCCAAAGTCCGACAGGCGTGCATCCAAGGCTTCGATGGTGCTGTGGTGTGCCCCATCAGTGAACCACTCCGCCCCTTCGACACCGGGAAATGCAAAGCGATCGATTAAAAAGGGTTCGATGCTGAACTCTGCAGATGGAATGACGGTTTGGTTGTCGCCATCGCCCCCTGAATAGTCAGCCAACCATGCAGCGTCGGTCTCGCCAAGCCTGGCGGTGGCCCCATCGAGCGCCACCAAGCCTTCGCCGGTGTTGGCTGCTTCGGGCGCTTCAGAAACTTCGACCGCCACGCCACCACCGGGCTTTCCGCAGCCGATGCAGATTAAAAATATCCATCGCATAGTGTCACCTGTTCGGGGTTCAGTCGCTCTTGCCAGCAGGTGTCCAGGTCAGCCCTATGCTGCCAATAAAACGCTGCTTAATTAAGGTCTCATCGCTCCACTGGGCGAGTGTAGTGCGGGCCTGTACCATGGCGGCGAGCATGGGGGTGAAGCGCTGAATCATGGACACGCTACCCATGAAGGCTGTCTGACCGCTCATGGGGTCGGGCTTGCCGTGCCACTCAGCCTGAGAATCGCGGCTGAGGCTGAGCGATGTGGTCATCATCAACTTGGGGTTGAGCCGATAGCTTGGCCCCGCCCCGGCCTGTATCCGAGATGATGGCCGATAGCCTTTTGCGTTTGCAGTCATGGTGAGCAAACCGTTGCTCGATACCACCATCCCCCATCTATCGGCCATCCACACGGCGGTGGCGCTAAACACCGGGCTCGTGGTGCCCGAGCCCATTTGCATATGTTGGTGGGCAATCCCTTTGGATGTGAGTGCGTAGGGGTCGTCCTCTATTTTACCCAAGGGGACTGTAAGGCCAAAACCTGCTCCCACCACCAAAGCCTTGTTGATGCGTGTGAACTGCTGGATCTCAGCGCGGCCATCACCAAGTCCGGTCAAAGTCTCGTTGCGATGGTGAATATTTCCGTAAGGTGGCGTATAGGGGGCCCCGTCTAGGGTGCTGTAGTCGATGGTCAAAACTTTGGCATCAAAGGGTAACTGTGCCATCACCTGCCAACCCTGGCCGATTCCGATGGTGAAGGTGCTTTGGGCCCGCATCATGCTCAGCCCTTGGTGATGCTCGTGGGCTGGCATTTGAATATCAGGGTCGTTGCAATGCTTGGGGCTGATCTCGGGGCAGGTCGCCGGGTGAGAGAACTGTATGCGGGCTACAGATACGACGGCGTTGACCCGGATCGCACCTTTTTGAAGTGCCGGGTCTGTGTGGAAACCTCCAGCCTGGAGGTTGGGATTCGATCAGCCCGGTCAGCTACCAAAAGCCGCCGGCAGCCCCATCAACAAGCTCAGCCATATGCCTATCCACATCATCATCGCTTACGGTCCAGCTTTTTGAGCAACTTGGGGAGGACGACACCTTTGGCGATGACTTTTCCGTTGGGGTTTGTGACCAAAAAATAGGGCAAGCCCGGGGCGCTGAGCAAATGTTGGGCGACCACGGGCATTTTATAGGAGACTTTTGGGTCTTGGCTGTCCAATACGATGGCGCGAAGCCCCACATCGTCATGGTCGCGCAGATAATCTTTGAGCAAGGCTTCAGCCGCGTGACACGGTACGCACCAAGGTGCCCCAAAGTCGTAGATGGTGAACTTATCTTTGGCTTGGTACGCCAAAAGGTCTACCTGTTCGCCTCTCGAGATGATCTGGACGTCCAAACCGTCGGTGTGGGCCCAGTTTGGTGCGAAACGCTTACTACCCAAGGTGCATGTATCAACCGTCTCGATCGCGGTGACGGTGTAATCAAGCGGGGCGAGGGCCTTGTGGATGGCGGCCTGATGGAGGAGCTTAGCACCGGAGATGCAGGTGGCTTTGGCGTGTGGGTCATCGAGGGTTTGGCAGACGGCGGTGCTTGGGCTCGAAACCTGTTGGGCGCAAGCACTTCCATTTTCGGTCGAGGCGCGGGCGTTGGCTAAATGGTCCAAAGCGTTGAGGGCGTTCACGACTTTGGGCTGACAGGTCACACAGTCCATGCCGTCGATTTCAAGCCGGACTTCGCTGGCGCTAGCGAGGGGCATAAAACCGAGGATTATCGCAAAGCGCAGGAGCATTCGCGCTTGATAACATGTCGGTGGAACCTATTGCGGTCTAAACTAGACAGCGGCGATGGCCGTCGCTGCAGCCACTGCGCGCTTGAGCATTTCGGCCAAGATGGCCTCGTCACCAATAAAACCATTTTTGATCAGGTGGATTCCATGGTCATCCAGCCGCCCCGTGCCTGAGGTTTTCGCCCACAAAGGCTCAGTCAAATCCTCAAAGGCTCTGCGCACTCGGCCATCGCGAAGCCGTTGGGATAATCCCAAGGTTTCTTCGCCCTCGGTTTGCAGCCGTCGCGCCATTCCCGGACGAATGATTCGGCCACCTTTGGGCAAGTTGTTGGGGCGTGCTGCCGTGACCTGCGTGGTGCGTGATCGGGCTCGCCCATGGGACATGGACTTCGATAAAAGGGTGACGCCGATACCGTCGATGGTCCCCTTTAGGTGCAAGCGAACTGTGGGCTCTGGGTCGTCGACGAACTTCAAACCGTGGCTGCTGGCGATGGTGATCATGGCCCGATAATGGGCGCGAGAGCGCTCTTGAACCTTGGCCCACAGCCACACAAAGATGCTCACGATGAGGGCGAAAAAACCCAAGACCAACAATGCGCCGCTTAAACTCATAATTTATCGTATCCCACAGCAGGCTGAGCAGCCGATACAGTGTGATGATGGAGATGAGATGAAGTCGGAAGGTTCGCTCAGCAGCCGGTTGATGCTCGGGCTCATGGTCACGGCCTTAGCGCTCGGGGCAATGGAGTTGGGTCTTCGATTGTGGGTGGACCAAAGCCCGCCTCGGCTGATTTCGCCCTTGGCTTTTCAGCGTGCCGATGCACCGATCACAGCAGCTGGAACCACCCCAGAGAGCGTTATTTTTGGCGGACCGAATATCGTCGCCATTGAAAAGCCAGCGGGTCTTCGCCTCTTCTTTTTTGGAGGCAGCGCTACGGAGGGTTTTCATATGACGGCGCATTCCAGCTTTGTGGGCTGGACCCAGCGCTTTTTACGGGCGTTGATGCCACAAACCCCGGTGGAGATCATCAATCTCGGCGCTGGGGGTGAGGGATCGAGGCAGGTCGCCGACTTGGTTTCGGCCACTGCCAACAGTCAACAAGCCGACTTGTTTATCGTATATTCCGGTAATAATGAGTACTACGAACTCCGTGCGCTTAAGGCGGCGATTCCGGGTTTTGATGCCCGCACAGAGCTTGCACGACGGCGATTATCTGTCAGCCATTTGTACCGATTTTTACGCACATGGATCAGGCCAAAGGCTGCTGCGGTCGACCCCGGACTCAAGCTGAGGTCTGTCGATGACATCGGCGTTGAGATCGATGCGGATGAGCGTGCCTTGGGCGTATTATTATACGGCGAACACATCGAGGCCATCATCGACGCGGCTCAAAAGTCGGGGGTGCCTTTGATGCTCAGCACAGTGGCGGACCAAGCGCGGTCTTTTGCTTTTCACGGCTCACCTCCACCCTTGAGTGATGGGGTGGCGGCACTCGTCGCAAGGTTGGACCAGGTGGGCCGGCTCAGAGACGAAACAGCGGTGCAGGCCATCTTGTTGGCACTTGGGCCCAAGCTCAAAAGCCAGGCAGATCACTTCGCTGTGGCCCGATTGCTCGATCGGGATCAACGGTGGGCGGCTGCTCGTGAGCATTATGCGCAAGCGGAGTATCTCGACCCACGGCCCAGGCGGTCCAATGCGCCAATGCGGGCGCTGTTGAAGCAGGTCGCAAGTGCGAAATCCGTGGCGGTGTGCGATGCAGCATCTATGTTGGCAGCGGCCTCCCGTGGTGGGATTACCGGCGAGGATGTTTTTATCGATCCCTGTCACCCAAACCCGCTTGGGCATCGCCGGTTGGCAGAGATTTTTGTTCGGTGCATCGTAGAGCACAAGCTGATCGATGGATTGTCGCCTTCTGAAATCGAGCTTGACGCGATGTTTAACGCGACCCCTCTGGCGGGTGAAAACCCATATCGTTTGGACCATTTCACTGAGCGTCGTGCTCAGTTGCATGACAATCGGGCCATGAGCGATGATGAAATTGCACAGACCATCCGCGCTTTCGACGACGGGAGCGCCGAGGGTGCCGCCCAAGCTGGGCACCATGCCGTGTTGTTCGAGCTTCATCGGGGAGCGCTTGCTTGGTATGATTTGTCGATTCGTCGTGGGGGTGATTTGGGTGCACTTCAGCTCAGTCGAGGCTTGACCTTGCAGCGTTTGAACCAACTCAACCAAGCCCGTGAGGCCTTAAGTGAGGCCGTCAGCATCATGGGTGGAGATGTGGATGCCACGCAAGCGGCGATGGTGCTCGGTGCACGATTTGATACCCTGAAACAGACGCCCTGATACGATGGCTCGTCCGAGTGAGGTTGAGATCGAGACTGAGATGTCACATCGGCTTGCGACAATATGGCTGCTCGCCCTGTGGCTGGTGGCCGGTGTGGTGTTCGGGCTGGCCCATATGGCCATGCCCTTACCGCCGCACAGTGCCCATGATGGTTTCTTATTGATTCCACAATTGATGCAGCTCATCGATGGCGCCACCCCAGACCAAGCCCGGTTTGGCATGTTTCATCCCACCTGGTTTTCGCCACACGCGATCGCCACGAGCGGCAGCGGTTGGCCGGCATTTTGGGCGCGATTGTTTGCCAACGTCCAGAGCCACGCCTGGATTGACACCCCCCACCCGATGGCATTGATGGCCTTTGTTGCAGCCATATTCGGTGGCGGGACAGCCAGCGCGCTGTTTGTACAGTGGCTATATTTAGGCCTTTTGGTCTTCTCTTTGTACGCGATCGGTGCCAAGACCAGAAGCAAAAGAGCCGGCTTCCTTGCGGGTGCACTCGCCTTGGGCACCCCGGGTGTTTTCGGATTGGTCCAGTATATCGAGCCCCATCTCGCGGTGGGGGCGATGTCTACATTTGTCGTGGCTCTATTGCTGCATACCGATGGGCTTCGTCGGCCGTTTGTGTGCGGCCTGGCCTCGGTGGCATTGTGGTCCCTGAGCCGCTGTGGAGAGGGTTCTGGAGAGGCGGTTATCGCGGGTTTGGTGGTGGTGGGTCCAGTTTTGATGGTGGTGGCATCTTCTGGGCGTGGCCTGGGCTCCGGTCGGTGGATTATCGGTTTTGTAACGCTGGTTGTACCATTTTTGATGCTCGCGGATTTTGGGTGGATGATGGCTGCGATGGAGCGGGTCACCCGAGCCTTCGCCGACCCCGCAGTTCAGCGGGATGTCACAGAAAAAGGCGGGTTGATGGCGCGACCGGCAGTGTGGTCCGCAGCGTACTTTATCTTGCTTTTCACCGACTATTTTCGCCCCTTGATGTCGGTCGTCGCGGTGGTTGGCTTGTGGGGCTTGAGGGGCATTCAGATGCGCCAAAAATGGGTGGTGATATTGTGGGCTGTCATCCCTTGGGTTGCCTTGAGCGTGATGCAGAGAAAGTCGTCTTGGTACGGCATTATTCTTGTTCCGTCCGTGATTTATTTTGTTGCGATCGGCTTGGAGAATATTGGCAATCGTGCATTGGGTCGGGTGGCGGTAGTTCTTGGCCTTGGGCAGTTTTTGGTGCTCAGTTTCACACCGGCAAATATTTTTGTAGGGGGGGCAGCCTGGGCCAGAGACCCATTGGCTCTCCATGATTGGCGCATGCGGCGAATAGACCTGTTGCGTCCGATGGACACCGTGTCGAATCATCGGGTGTTTTCAGAACTTCAGCCCTTGATCGCGTGGGCCAAAAGCCATCAAGGCCCCATCGCGGTGATGTCCATGGGTAGCCGCCACGATTATGCTGTGCGCTATTATCTCTCGATGTCTTTGGGGGGGCGAGAGGTGGTCAATGTGGGAGATCCGCGGCTGAGGGAGCATCGATATCGGAGTCTTCATCCAGGGGACTTTTCGGCATTTGTCTTTTTGGATGATGGCCTGGCAGCTTGGCCACCCAACCAAGCACAAGCCCAGTGGCTGACCGAAAACTTAAGGTGCACAGATAACGACCCATTCGACCCCTTTGTGCTTGCTCTAATCGGCCGTTCATCGGGGCCGTTGGACGGTTTTTACCCCTTATCTGGGACGGTGTTGCCGGCATTGGGGCCGGGCCAGGTTTGGGCTCACCCCCCAGTTGACGGAGGGCTGTGTGGTGGATGATTTTTTACGTAAGGCCAGTGGGCTGTGGGCGGCGCAAATGGCCAACAAGCTCGCCGTGCTGTGCTTTTCGTTTTTGGTGGGTCGAGAACTCGGTGCGGAGGGTCTTGGGGTGATGGCCTCGGTCTTGGCTGTCACCTGGGTTGGGGGGACAATTGCGGGGATGGGCCTTTCGGATCGCGCCATGTTTCGGGGTGCCTATGGTGACCTCACGGTTGAGCATCGGCGTTTATATGGGGTGTTTCTGTTATCGATAGTCGCGGTGCATCTGCTCATTATTTGGGGGGTCGAGTGGCTCTCAGTCACTGTGGATTCACAGGGGACTGGCTTTGCTAGGGGTCTTGTTTTTGGTGCTGGCGCACAATGTATGAGCAGTTTGGGCTTGAGCTGGTTGCGTGGAGCAAGTCGGCCTCGGGTTGAGGTTGTCGCTAATATTTTGTCGGCGGCTGTACTGGTCTTCGGGGCGATATCTGGGATGGGGCTTGGGCTGAGTTGGGCGTGTTTTGGCACGACCATATTGGGTGTTTCGATATGGGGGAACCGCTTTGAAGGTGGTCTTGAGCCATCCTTTCCGGGATTGTCTGATTTGGGCAAGATGGTGAAATCTGGCAGTGGATATTTACTCTTCGGTTTGGGCGCGTGGTGGTTGGGCAATGTGGATATTTTACTTGGACGTGCGCTGTTTTCGGCTGCAGATATAGGTGCATTGCAGGTGGGCACCATGGTTGTGCGTGGGCTGGGGCTTGTCCCTTGGGTTGCGGCCACTTTGATGTTGTACAGTTGTCGCCTGGATTGGGAATCGGGTATCGCACCCAGACGGTGGGCATGGTTGGCCAAGGGTCTCGGTCTGGGCCTGTTGGTGGCTGCCAGCTCTTGGATGGTCGTGCCCCTGTTGGCCCGCGGGCATGGGATTCCTGTGGCGGTGGTGGAGCAGCCCTCCCACGCGGTGATGCTGTGGGCGCCGGTTTTGTACGGGCTGTTGTTTTTACTGCCATTGGCGGCCCAATGGAATTTGGGTGGCACCCTGCGCGCGGTCGGCATGGGGGTGATGATTCAGTTGGGCTTGGGTTTTATGGCTGTGGGGCGCTTGGATGTGGCGGTCGTCGTGTCGGTGGCGGGGGTTGGGCAACTTGTGACCTTGATGTGGGTGTTGTCCACCTTGGGCTCAAAGGGCCAACAGCGCTTCGATGTGCACCTCAGCACAAGCACTCCAGGTGTGCATCCGGGCGGCGGTCCTCGCACTTGATTTATAAGCTTCGCGTTCGGCTTTACTCAGGTTTACTGCGTGTTTTATCCCACGCGTGATTTCTTCGACCCGGCGTTTTGGGTCTGAAAATGGCATCAGTCGGCCCCATGGCTCTCTCACCAGGTCGACAGGTCCTGCAGCATCAGAGGCGACGATGCAGGTGCCGGCAGCCATGGCCTCGAGCAATACCAGGCCGAGGGGCTCAAAAATGCTCGGAAACAGCAGCAGGTCAGCAGCTTTGAGGTGGGCCAAAACGGTGTCGTGGGGCAGTTCGCCCAGATTAAACACGGGGGTGTGCGCCAAGGCAGCAAAGCGTTCGGCCATGTGGGTGCTGTAGCTCGAGTAAGGCCCTTGTCCTTGGCCCAGCCCTCCAATGATGACGAGCTCAATACGATGGCCCAGTTTTGGGTCGAGCTGTCCCAGGGCTTCGGCGACGTATTCCCAGCCCTTTTGACCGGAGGGCCGACCGACCATGATGATGCGAAGGATGTCGGCGGCCTTGGGTGATGGCCACTGTGGTTGTGGCAGCCGCCTTGGAGCCCCGGCGATCACATGGGTGCTGCGGCCTGTGGTGCACGGGTAAAGCCGGTTGATTTCGGCCTCAAAGCTCGGCCCGACGGCCACGATGGTGCTTGCGTGAGCCATGAGCATGCGCTCGAGGGCCAGTTTCGAGAACTGTGTCTGAATCGGGCTGGGGAAGGGAAGCGATTGGCCAATTTTACCCAGCCGGCTCGCCCATCGAACGCCAGCCGCACGGGCGCGCTTTGGCCATATCGCGCCCAGCTTGGTGGCGATGGGGCTGTCGAAAGCGGCGGACCGAATGGCATCGTCACCCAAGGCCAGGTCGTGGATTGTCTCGACCCCAACTGAGTAGTGGGGCACGGCCACCACATGATGGCCACGTTTGCTCAGGCTTTGAATGACCTCGCCGGTTTCATAGCCGTGACACCACACAGGGGTCGTCACGCCAAGGCTTGCTGCCAGGTCGATGGCCGCAGCATGAAGCGCCCCCAGGGCACCCTTGAGATGCTGCGGAAGATACAGGTCATAGACTGTTTTTAGGGGCTTTGGTGGGTCGACACGCTGAATGGACCATCCTTCGCGGTGCTCGTGGGTGGGCTGGCTGCCAACGCG